>JAUHYJ010000548.1 GCA_030425785.1 Acidimicrobiia bacterium
GTCGAGATCGACAAGGCGAAGCAGCTGGTCTTCATCGTGCAGGACGGCGTCACCCAGTGGATCCTCAACACCTCGACCGGCAGCGAGGTGCCCTACGAGGAGCCGGACCAGAACTCGCCGGGCGAGGTCCAGATCGGTGACTCGGTGACACGCACCGGCCAGTTCCGGGTGAATCGCGAGCGCGAAGAGGGTTGGTGGGAGGGCGACCTCGGCGAGATCTACCGCCCCAAGTACTTCGACGGTGGCATCGCCCTGCACGGCTCGTACAACGTGCCGGACTATCCGGCGTCGCACGGCTGCGTCCGACTCAGCATCCCGGCGATGGACTGGATCTGGGAGTCGGGCATCATCCCGATGGGCACCCCGGTGTGGGTCCACGGCGAGATCCCCGAAGAGTTCCGCCCCGACGACGCCTGAGCGGCCACCGGATCGCCGATATCGTCGGCGCTGCGCCGGGTTAGCTCAGTTGGCAGAGCACTTGACTTGTAATCATGTGGTCGCGGGTTCGATTCCCGCACCCGGCTCTCACCGGGCAGCCGTCACCGGTAGGGACCGACGCCCCTACCGGCGGCCGGTAGGCCACCGGTACGGTCGCGCGATGTCCCTCGACGCCCCCACGCTGTCGCGCCCGGAGACGACCACGACCTCACTCAACGAGGTGAGGCGGGTGATCCCGGAGGAGTGTTACCGACGACCACGCGGGCGGGCCGCGGTCGCGCTGACCCAGGCGGTCGTCCTGTACCTCGTTCCCGTCGCGGCACTCGCGGTCACCGATGCGTGGTGGGCGCTCCCCATCTTGTGGGCACTCGCCGGGCTCGGCATCGCCGGGCTGTTCGTCCTCGGCCACGACGCGTCGCACGGCGCACTCGTCGAGTCGCGACGCGCGAACCGTCTGATCGCCCGCATGTGCATGGCCCCGAGTGCGCATGTCGAGGCGGCATGGGACCTCGGCCACAACCGGATCCACCACGGGTACACCACCCGCCAGGGCTTCGACTTCGTCTGGCATCCGCTGACCGTCGACGAGTACCGGTCACTCGGCCGGTTCGGTCGGCTCCGGCACCGCTTCGAGTGGTCGTTCCTCGGCTCGGGCGCCTACTACGCCCACTCGGTGTGGCTCGGCAAGATGTGGGTCTTCCGCGGCGGCGGCAAGCGGCAGGGCACGATCGACCGCGACAAAGCGGTGCTCACGACGGTGATGGCGGTCGCCGTCGCCGTCGCAGTGGTCGCCGGTGCGCTCACGGGTGGCTGGCTCGCTGCGATCTGGCTGCCGATCAAGTTGTTCGTGATCCCGCTCGCCGTCTTCCTGCAGATCATCGGGTGGACCGTGTACGTCCACCACGTCGACCCGGACATCCGCTGGTGGCCACGCCGCGAGTGGACCCAGTTCAAGGGGCAGATGGAGTCGACGACCGTCCTCCGGCTGCCACGCCTGGTCAACCGGCTGTGGATGCACAACATCATGGTCCACGTGCCGCATCACGTCGACACGCGCCTCCCGTTCCACCAGCTGCCTCGGGCGACCGAGGCGATCGCGGCCGCGTATCCCGGCACGGTGCGCGAGTCACGCGCCTCGATCCGTCGGTTCTGGCGGAGCACTCGCGCTTGCAAGCTGTACGACTTCGACGCCGGACGCTGGCTCCCCTATTCGGCAGCCCGCGCCTGATCGCCGCGAGCCAGCTGAGCCGAGCGCAGCGAGCAGGTCGTCGATGGGCATGCTGGGGCCGGCCACCGTCTCGAGCCACCGCCGCTGATCGGCCTCGGACGGCGGCCGGAGTTCGTGCGTCGTCAGGTCGAACGCGAGCGTCGGCGTCGCGGGTGTCGTGAACTCGCCCGTGCCGAACAGTGCAGAATCTCTGGCCACCGCCGCTGTCCACCAGAGCGAGATCTGGTCGTCCGGCAACTCGCCGGTCGTCCACATGTCGGTCGTCAGGTCGAGCACGCCGTAGGTCGCCGACGACTGCACCTCGAACGACACCGGCAGCGCGACCAGCGTCTCGTCGTCGACGACGAAGCTCACGTGCGTACGCAGGTCGAACGGCGGAGGCCCGAGGTCGGTCCACGTCATCGTCGTCGGGTCGAGCATGGCGAGATCGTTGTCGGCCACCTCGAAGACGAGCTGCGTCGACGTCGCTCCGACGACGCGCTCGTCGGCTTCGAGCTCCGGCGACCAGTCACACGAGTCGTCCGCCGTGCACGCGAGCCACGGAGGGTTCGGGACCATCTCCCACCAGTCGGCGGTGAGGTCGTACGCCCACATCGTTGGCGTCCGCTGGTTCTCCGCGTGCTCGTACCCGAGGAGGAAGCCGTAGCCCGCGGCGACGGTCTGGAACAGGAAGGGGACGTCGTCGCCGGGCGCCGTCAACGGCGTGACGGCGTCGTCGGCCGACACGGCCAGCCCCTGCCATCCTTCGACGCCGACACCCGCCGACCGATCGACGCCGACGACCAGCAGGCGGGCGGCGTCGGCCACGACGGTCCAGACGTTGAACGGTCGCGGCGGCTCGCTGATCTCAGCGCCGCGCCGCCAGGCGCGAGCCGCCGCGTCGAGCCACCACAGCGTGACACCCCCTGCCTGTGGGTCGGTCGCCACCACGACCAGTTCGTCGCCGATCCGGGCGATGCCCGACCACGTCCGCAACGACGGTTCCGGGAACGGCACGACGATGAGGTCGTCGAGGAGCACGCCGGTGTCACCCTCGGACGTCTCCGGTTCGATCGACTGGACGACGCGTGCGGAGGTGTCCAGTCCGGGAAGGATGTCGAGGAACGACCACCCCTGTTCGACCCGTCGTCGCGCCCACTCGTCGAACGGGAGCGCGTCGACCTCGACGACGTCATCGCCGCCCTCGGTCATGCCGGAGGCAGAGGTCGGGACGGTCGTCGGCACCATCGTCTGCACGGTCGACGCGGAGGATCGGACGTCGCGCGACGATGAGCAGCCGACGACGAGCATTGCGGCGGCGACGGCCAACCAGGGCACTGCAGCTGTGCGCCGACGGCTCATGATGTGGCCCGAGTGTGGTCGTCCACGCTGCGGCCAGGCACCGATCAGATCTCGCGCCAGCCGACGAGCTCGAACGTCACCACGATCCGGTACTTCAGGCTCGTCGGCGCCCAGATGTTGGGCCACGCCGACTTCGAACG
>JAUHYJ010000549.1 GCA_030425785.1 Acidimicrobiia bacterium
CCTCTCCCGGGAAGTCGGGGCGGTAACCGCCCCGGTACGAGTAGTACCCCGAGCACATGAACAGGAACGAGCACGTGTACGTGACGGTGTCACCGGTCGTGCCGACGGTGCCCGTGAGCGTCCACCGGGCATCGTCGCTCGACCAGTCGGCCCGGTCGACGTGGGTGTCGAACCGGATGTACTGGGCGAGGTCGAACTCGTCGACCGTCTCGCGCAGGTACTCCATGATCGACGGCCCGTCGGCGATCGCCCGCTCGTGCCGCCACGGCTTGAAGCTGTAGCCGAGGGTGTGCATGTCGCTGTCGGACCGGATGCCGGGGTAGCGGAACAGGTCCCAGGTCCCGCCGATGTCGCCGCGACCCTCGAGGATGACGAACGAGCGATCAGGGCACTGTCGGGTGAGGTGGTAGGCGGCGCCGATGCCGGAGATCCCGGCTCCGACGACGACGACGTCGACGTGATGCGGATCGTCCGGGTTCGATTCGACCATCCGACGAACGTACGCGAGCCATCCGTCGTCGGCCCGACCGGAGCGCGACGTCTGCCACTTGTCACACTTGGCCGATGATCGACGTCGACTTCCGCACGGTCTCCAACGGCGACATCGACCTGCGCGTCGCGACCAAGGGCGATGGCCCCCTGATCGTGTTCGTCCACGGCTGGCCCGAGCTGTGGTACTCGTGGCGCCATCAGATCGAGCACGTCGCCGCTCGGGGGTTCACCGCGGCGGCGATCGACGTGCGCGGCTACGGCGGCAGCTCGAACCCGCCCGAGGTCGAGCGGTACACGTTGCGCGAGCTGGCGGGCGACGTGGCCGCCGTGATCGACGCGCTCGGTGACGGGCCGGCCGTCGTCGTCGGGCACGACTGGGGCGCGCCGACCGCGTGGAACACCGCCCGGCTGCATCCCGACCGGGTTCGCGCCGTCGTCGGGATGAGCGTGCCCTACCTCCCGGTGAGCGAGACGTCGTCGCTCGCGCTGTGGGAGCAGGTGTACGCGGGCCGATTCTTCTATCAGCTCTACTTCCGCGAGCCCGGCGTCGCCGAGGCCGAGCTCGGTGCCGACCACGCCCGCAGCATCCGGATGATCCACCACGCGCTGTGCGGGGACGGGAACGACGCGCTGATCGCCGACAAGCCGGCCGACGCCACGCTGCTCGACGGGATGACCGACCCCGATCCGCTGCCCGGCCATCTGACCGCGGACGACGTCGACGTGTACGCGGCGGCGTTCGAGCGCAGTGGCTGGCACGGTCCGATCAACCGGTACCGGGCGCAGGATCTCGACGCCGCCGACCTCGGCCACCTCGGCACCGACCCGACCATCACCCAGCCGGCGGCGTTCATCGCCGGCGAGCGCGACGCGGTGCGACGGTTCGTGCCCGGCGTCGACATCTTCGACATGGCCGCTGCCGCGTGCGCCGACTTCCGTGGCTCGACGATCGTGCCAGGTGTCGGGCACTGGGTGCAGCAGGAGGCGCCGGCCGAGGTCAACGCGGCGCTCGACCGCTTCCTCGACGGCCTCTGAGCCGCCCCCTCCGGCTGCGCGCTCAGAAGAGCTGTTCGACGCAGGTCACGAGCTGTCGCAGGGTGCGCACCTCGTGCACCGAATGGCAGTGCGGGGCGTAGGCGGCGACCTCGGAGTCGAAGGTGTTCCAGTCCGAGCGCGGCTCGGGATTCAGCCAGTACACGCGCCGGCTGCGCTCGGCACAGCGCGCGAGCCACTCGGCGCCGGTGCCCCGATGGTTGGTGCGGGCGTCCCCGGTGACGATCAGGGTCGAGGTGCGGGTCAGGTCGCGGTGGCCGGTCTCGTCCCAGAACTGCTCGAGCACCCGCCCGTAGTCGGAGTGTCCGTCGTCGCCGATCGCATTCGTGTTGCGCATGAGCTGCCACGGCTCGATGAGGTGGTCGGTCGAGGTGAGCAGCTCGGTGATCTCGTCGACGGCGTCGACGAAGACGAACGACCGGGTGCGGGCGATCTCGGCCGACAGCGCCGACATCAACGTGAGCGTGAACAGCGAGAAGTCGGCGACCGAGCCCGAGATGTCGCACAACACGAACAGGTCCGGGCGGTGCCGGCGCGGTCGGTCGTGGGCGACGTCGAGCGGCACGCCGCCGGTGCCGAGCGAGCGTCGCACGGTCCGGCGGATGTTGGCCTTGCCGGTGCGGTGCCGGCGCTTGCGTGCCAGCCGGGACGCAAGCTTGCGGGCGATCGGCCGGATCGCCCGCCGCATCTCGTCCAACTCGGCCCGAGATGCCTCGAGGAAGTCGACGTCCTGGACGTCCGGTGCGATCCCCGGATCGACCTCGTGGTCGAGCTGGGCGCGCACGTCGGCGGCGATCAGCCGCTTGAGCTCGTCGACGCGCGCTCGCAGCTGCGCAGGCGACACGTCGGGGTCGGCGATCCGGACGCGCGACATCAGCCGGGCGATGTCGGCGCCGTGGAAGACACGCTGCACGTGGTGCTTCTCGGACCGCACGTCGCCGTCGAGTCCGGCGTGTTCGTCGACGAGCGCGGCGGCCGCGGCTGCGATGCCCTCACCGGTCGCCATCGCGGCGGCGACGTCGGTCGGCGCGTCGGGCACGTCGTCGCCGGTTCGGTGCGGGCGGGCCGGGAACAGGTGGTCGAACTCCCGGTCGAAGAGCGCGTGGTGGCGGGCGTCTTTCACCATCGTCGCCCGCAGCGCTTCACGCAGCTCGGTGCGCGCGAGCACGTCGATCTCGGCGGTGGCGGTCGCGGCGTCGATGATCTCGGCGAGCGACACGCTGACGCCGTTCGATTGCAGGGCTCGCCCGAGGCGAACGGTGCGCTCGACGATCGGCTCGACGCTCACCATCAGCGCATGGCGAGCGCGTCGCTGATCTGGGCGCTCGTGTCGAGCAGCGCCGGAAGGTACTCGTCGTGCAGCGTGTCGAGCTCGACCCGACCGGCGTGGGTGCTGATGTTGACGGCCGCGAGCGCGCACCCGGCCGCGCCACGGATCGGCGCCGCGACCGAGCGGACACCGATCTCGAGCTCTTGGTCGACCAGGGCCCAGCCCTGTGCTCGCACCTCGGTGAGGCGGTCGAGCAGCGTGTCGACGTCGACGACGGTCGAGTCCGTCGCTCGACTGCGATCGCTGCGGCAGAAGACGTCGCGCACCTC
>JAUHYJ010000550.1 GCA_030425785.1 Acidimicrobiia bacterium
CACGACCGTCGTCCAGTCGACGGCGGCGAGCGCGTCGAGGTCGCGCGGCAGCAGGCCGTAGGTGGTGACGACGATGTCGGCGTCGGCCAGACCGAACAGGGCCTGCTCGCCGGCGTCTCGTTGCCGATCTGCCCCGTGGTGGACGATCACCGTGTGCCCGGGCGTGAACCGGCGCGCCTCGGATTCCCAGTTGTGGACGACGCTGAGCGGGCAGACGACCAGATGCGGGCCGGGGCGTTCGAGCAGGTGTGCGAGCGTGGTGGCCGTCTTGCCGAGACCCATGTCGTCGGCGAGGCAACCACCGAGCCCGACGCGGGCGAGGAACTGCATCCAGGCGAGGCCACGCCGCTGGTAGTGGCGGAGTTCGCCGACGAACCCGGCCGCTTCGTGCGCCTCGGCGAGCCGGTCGTCGGGGAGCCCGTCGAGCAGCTCGCGCATCCACGATGCGTCGGGGGACGGGTCGCCCAGTTCGAGCTCGAGGTCGATCGGGAGCTCGTCGCTGCCCTCGAGCCCGGCCGTCAGACGCATCAGCTCGAGCGCGCTGATGCGATCGCGCTCTTCGACGTGCGCGCTGAGCGTCTTGCGTGCTCGCCGGAGCGCGGCGGTGTCGAGCCGGACCCAGCGGTGCCCGGCGCGCAGCAGGCTCACGCCGGCTGCCTCGGCTCGCTCGAGATCGGCGGCCGACACGGGCGTCTCGTCGATCACCGCCGTCCACTCGACCAGGGCGTCCTTGCCGAACCGACCGCGCCGGTCGTCGACGGGCGCCTCGCGCGCCGTGCCCTTGATCGACACGGACGAACGCACCAGGTGCTCGGGCCCGATCAGCTCGAGCCCGGCGCGCTCGAACTCGTACGGCGCGACGTCGATGAACTCGTCGGCCTCGTCGAGCTCGAACTCGACCGAGGTGACGCCGTCGGCGAGGTCGAGATCGGCGAGCATCGGCACCGCCTCGACGATGGCGGCCACGAGGTCGGTGACCTGTTCGTTGAGTGCGACGAGCCGCGCCTCGCCACCGGCGAGGTCGACCGACCGGGCGGAGCCGGCGACGATGTCGGCGGCGGTGCACCATCGCCCCGGATCGGCGTCGTCGTAGAGCTCGGGTTCGACGAGCCACGGGTCGAGCGGGTCGTCGGGCAGCGTGAGGCGCACGCGGCCCCGGAGGACCGGCTCGCCGAGCAGCCGCCGCCGGTGACGCTCGAAGACGTCGCCGACCTCGGCGACGGCGCGCTCGAACTCATCGCTGCCCGAACGCAACACCGCGTCGGGCTTCGACAGGGCCGCGAACACGCCCCTGGCGGCCTGGATCTCGACCGATCGCTTGCGGCCGAGATCGGGCCGCCAACCGGCGTGGTGGAGCACCGCCCGCGCCAGGCCGTCGACGAGGGCGTCGAAGATGTCGAACGTGGTCGCGAGTGAACCGTTCCGGCAGATGGGCGGCGCCGATGCGGCAGCGTGCGCCAGCGCGTCGTCGAGCGCCGGCGTCAGCACGGGTCGCCAGCGGGCCACCGTGAACGGCCCCTCGTCGACCACGGCGGGGACGACCCGGCGGGCGCCGACGACACGAACGGCTGCGCTGGTCAGCTGTGCGAACCACGCGAGCGACGGCGACAGCTCGTCCCCCGTCGGGGTGTCGCTCAGCCACACCGAGGCGCCGAACGGATCGAGCCGGACGGCGGGCACGGTTCGTTGCCCGGCGTCGCCGAGTTCGAGCTGGATGCGGTCGAGCTCGCCATACGAGATGGGCGAGTCGTGCCAGCCACCGTCGCCGCGCGCGTTCCAGCGACTCGACCCGAACCCGCCATAGATCCACGCCGCGGACGCGGGCGAGATGCCGTTCCAACCCCAGACGTGGAGCGCGCCGCTGCGCCACGTGCCCTGGGCGACGAAGGGGGCACGATCACGCGACATCGTGATCGAGGGTACCCACGGGGTGTGGCAGCCGCGGTGCGGTCACGCGGCAGTCAGCGCGCGGTGGCGAGCACGAGCGTCCAATAGAGCACGCCCGACGGGGTGGCCGCCACGCCGACGCCGATCTCCCGGAAGTCGCCGTCGAGGTGGCGTCGGTGTTCCTCGCTGGCCAGCCAGGTCTCGAGCAGCACGGCCGGGTCGACGAACCCGGCGCCGATGTTCTCGCCCCACGTGAGCCATCGGTACCCGGCCCGGTCGAGGCGGCTGCCGGTGTCGCTGCCGTCGGTGCCGACGTGCTGCAGACGTTCGTGGGTCGCCATGTCGTCGGCGTGGGCGAGCGCGGCGGCGGCCACGTCGTCGTTCCACACGAACCCGGGCAGCCCGCGCTCCGCCCGGTGGTCGTTGACGAACTCGGCGAGATCGCGCGCGGCCCGCTCGATCGGGCTCAGCGGCTCGTACGGCGGCGGGTCGACCCGCCACGCCTGGAGGCTGACCCGGGCCGGGTCGTTCACGCCCGCCGACGCCGCGATGGTCGTCGACACCAGCCCGAGCGAGAGCGCTCCGGCGCCGACGATCAGTTGCAGGCGGGACACCACGGCCGACACGCTATCCGCCGCTGCTCCGCCCTCCCGGTGGCGGCGTCCGCCGCTCTACAGTCGGCGACATGGACCCGATGGACGTCGCCCGCTCGCTGTACGCCCAGGACCGATCCGCCGACGCGTTCGGGATCGAGCTGCTCGATGCCGGCCCCGACGGCGCCACCGTGCGGATGACCGTGCGGCCCGACATGTGCAACGGCTTCGAGATCATCCACGGTGGGATGACGTTCCTCCTCGCCGACAGCGCGATGGCGTTCGCCAGCAACAGCGAGAACGACATGGCGCTCGCGACCTCGGCCAACCTCGACTGGTTCGCCCCCGCCCGGCCCGGCGACGTGTTGACGGCCGTCGCGACGCGCGCCGGCGGCGGCCGGAAGTCGGTCGTCTGGGATGTCCGGGTCACGAACCAGGACGACGAACACATCGCCCAGTTCCGCGGCCGCACCCGACGAATCGGCCAACCCATCATCACCTGATTCCGACGATCCTCGACCGCGACCAGCGCCCACTCGCGACGGCGCACACCCGTCGCGATGCACCGTCACCACGAACGAGGCATCTTCAGCGATCAGCTCCGGATCGATGCGTTCGAGCGCCAGGCGCGCCGACCCCGAGCCATCT
>JAUHYJ010000551.1 GCA_030425785.1 Acidimicrobiia bacterium
AGCAGCCGCTGGAGCAGGATCTGGCGTGGCGTCGAACTCGCCAGGTCGTCGCCGCGCACGACCTGGTCGACGCCCTGGGCCGCGTCGTCCACGACGACCGCGAGGTTGTACGCCGGCACGCCGTCGGCGCGGGCCAGCACGACGTCGTCGACCATCCCCCGCTGCGCACCCAGCAATCGATCGGTGAACTCGATCACCTCGCCGTGCGTCCGCAGGCGCAGCGCCGGCGCACGGCCGCCGGCCTCTCGTTCGGCCCGCTCGTCGGCCGTCAGGTCGCGGCACGTGCCCGGGTAGGCGCCGTCGGGCAGATGGACGTGGGGCGCGCTCGCGGCCGCCTCGACCTCGGCTCGGATCTCCCGGCGAGTGCAGTAGCAGCGGTACACGAGCCCGACCTCGTCGAGCCGGGCGATCGTGGCTCGGTAGCGATCGAACCGCTCGCTCTGGCGCACGACCTCGCCGTCCCAGTCGAGCCCGATCGACGCGAGATCGTCGAGCTGACGCCGCTCGTGCTCGACCGACGACGTGACCCGGTCGAGGTCCTCCATCCGCACGAGGTACTCGCGCCCGGTCGATCGCGCCGCCAGCCACGCGACCAGCGCCGTGCGCAGGTTGCCGAGATGCAGCTCGCCCGTCGGTGAGGGAGCGAAGCGGCCGGCCATCACCCCATTCTGACGCGGCCGCCCCGGCGTGCGATCCTCGACCCGTGCGGCCGCGACAGCTCAACCGACGCGAGCGGATGGCGCAGATCCTCGAGCGCGACGGCGCCGAGTGCGTGTGGTGCCGGCGCCCGCTCGAGGTCGGGCTCGTGCATGCGACGACCGAGCACCTCGTGCCACGCATCAAGGGCGGCCCGAGCTGGATCGAGAACGAGCTCGCGGCGTGCCGGCGCTGCAACGGCGAGCGCGGCCACCGCACCCCCGGCGACTGGTTCGACGAGTGCGAGCGTCGAGGTTGGTCGCCGAATCGCACGGCGATCGTCGCCGCCCTCGAGTCCCTCGAACGGGCGATTCACGAGCGCGGCGGTCAGCGTCGGGCGCGGCCGTACGTCGCGTCGCAACTCCGCCGCCTGCGGGACTGACCGCCGGGGCGCCCAGATCACGATTCGGTGACGGGAAGGTGTCAGTCGGCGAATCGCGAGCGCGTCGGCGTGCTCGACACCTACGATCAGCTCCCATGCAGTGCCACGAGTGCGGGAACACGGTCGCGCGCGGCGACCGTTTCTGCACCACGTGCGGCGCCTCGCTGGCCGGTGTCACCGACTCGACCGAACTGCTCGACACCGTCGACGACGACCCCGACACGACCGCCGCCGTCGACACGATCGACACCGTCGACGAACGCGATGACGACCCGTGGAGCGAGTCCGATCCGGTGTGGGCCGCGACCGGACCCGTCGAGGCGATCGACGCCACCGGCCCCGTGCACACCGACCAGTTGCCGGCCACCGAACCCGTGACCGAGGTCTGGATGGAGGCCGTCGCCGAACCGGTCGACGAACCGGCCCCGGCCGCGACGACGGGCCCGACGACGACTGCGATGCCGACGGTCGACGACCGGCGATCGACCGTCCAGATGCCCGCGTTGCAGACGCCGATCCGCGAGCGGCGAGCGTTCCGTCTGACCGCCGTCCTCGGTCTGTCGCTGCTCGGCGGTGCGGTGGCGATGGTCGCGATGTTCGCCAACCTGGTGACGGTGTCGAGCGACGAACGGATCATCCGCGGCGACGCGACCCCGACCGCCTTCCGGACCGGCGGCTGGATCGCCGACGATCTCGCGGACAACCTCTCGATCGCCGCCCTCATCGCCGTCGCCCTGCTGGTGGCCGGCGGCGTCGCGTCCGCGTTCCAGTGGCGCGGCGGCTCCGGGCTCGCAGGCGGCGCCGGGCTGGCGATCGCCGGGTTGGCCTCGCTCACGATCGGTCTGGCCCAGATCCCGATCGACGCGGCCTACGAGATGGCCGCCATCCCGACCGATCAGCGGTTCACGCTGACGATCACCCGCGACCTCGGCTACTGGCTCCAGATCGCAGCGGCGGCGATCGGCATCATCGTGTTCTTCGCCTCGCTCAACGACACGTTCGGCGACCGGCGGTCCGGACTCAACCCCTGGATCGCCGCCGTCGGTGCGCTCGCCGGCCTGGTGTTCGCGGGCGGGCCCCTCCTGCCCGAGGGCCTCGGGGTGTTCAGCGACAACTGGTACGTCAACGAGGGCCCGGGCCAGCCGCCGGCGATGCTGCTGACCGGCCGGCTGATCCAGCTCGGCCTGCTCGCCTTCACGATCGTGGTCGGATTCCTGTCCGTCCGCCGATGGGGGCTCGGCATCGCGGTGGGCGGTGCGCTCACGTCGATCTGGCTCGTGGTCAGCACCCTGTTCGATCTGACCTCCGATCCGGTGGGGCCCGGGTACGCGAACCCCGGTGGCGACCCGTCGAGCATCCACGGCGTCACCATCATCGGCGCTGCCGCCGTCGCCGCCTTCTGCGTCCTCGCCGTCATCGCGGCGTTCGACCAGGCGCGCCACGAGTGGTGACCGCACCGCCTCGGCTCTGATCGGCGGCGACCTGCGCCAGCGGGTAGAACAGTGGGGTGACGTCGATCGAGCTCCGTAGCGACAACGCCGCGCCCACCGCGCCCCAGATCCTCGACGCGATCGCGTCCGCCAACGTCGGCACCGCCATCGCCTACGGCGGCGACGAGGTGACCGACCGCCTGCACGACGTCGTGCGCGAGGTCTTCGAGCACGACACGGCGCGCGTCTTCCCCGTCACCAGCGGCACGGCGGCCAACGCGCTCGCGCTGTCGGCCGCCACACCGCCGTGGGGCGCCGTGCTCTGCCACGAGACCGCCCACATCCTCAACAGCGAAGCGAACGCCACCGCCATGCTCAGCGGCGGCGCCCAGATGATCGGTGTGCCCGGCGACGACTACCTCATGACCCCGGACGCCGTCCGAGCGGCGCTCGACGCGGTCCGGTGGGGCGACCCGCACCACACGCAGCCAGCGGTGCTGTCGTTCACCCAACCGACCGACATGGGCACGGTGTACCCGCTCGACCAGCTGTCGAAGGTGGCGGCCGCGGCCCGTGAGCACGGTTTGAAGGTCCACCTCGACGGGGCTCGGATCGGG
>JAUHYJ010000552.1 GCA_030425785.1 Acidimicrobiia bacterium
CGAGCGCGATGCCCGCTTCGCCTCCGACGTCAGCCACGAGCTGCGATCACCGCTCATGACCCTCTCGGCGTCCGTCGAGGTCATGGACGCCCGCCGCGACGAGATGCCCGAGCGAGCCCAGGCCGCGCTCGACCTGTTGAAGAGTGACGTCGTGCGATTCCAGGGTCTGGTCGAGGACCTGCTCGAGATCAGTCGCTTCGACGCCGGCGCCGTGCGGCTCCACCTCGAGGAGTTGCTCGTCGCGGAGTTCGTCCGCCAGGCCGTCGCGGTGAGCAGCATGCCCGACACCCCGATCGCCACCACCGAGGATGCCGAGCTGATGCTCATCAACGGCGACCGACGCCGCCTCGCCCGCGTCGTCGCGAACCTCATCGACAACGCCCGCCTGCACGGCGGCGGCCAACCCGAGATCACGATCACGACCGTCCCACCCCCGTCGCCCGACGAGCCCGTCACGCTCGTCCAGATCGCCGTCGAGGACCACGGCGCCGGCGTCCCGGAGTCCGAGCGCGAGCTCGTGTTCGAGCGGTTCGCCCGTGGGGGCGTGGCCGGCCGACGGGCATCGAGCGACGGCGCCGGTCTCGGCCTGTCACTGGTCGACGAGCACGTGCGGCTGCACGGCGGCCGCGTCTGGGTGACCGACCGGCTCGACGGCGACGACGGCGCCAGGTTCGTGATCGAGCTACCGGCCGAGGAGCTCGACGAATGAGCGGACCCCGACGCGCACTGCTGATCGCAGCGGCGACGCTCGTCGCCGGCGCCTGCGGCGTCCAGCCGGACGCCGCACCACGGGACGTGCCCATCGAGGAGCGCTCGCTGACCCTGACCGACGACGGTGCCGGCTCGACGGCGAGCGGCGCCGACCGCATCTACCTGATCGCGCCGGGTGAGGACCTCCTGCTCCGCTCCGTCCCGCGCAGCGCGACGACCCCGGCCGAGCTGGTCGAGATCCTCCTGCGCGGCCCGAACGAGGACGAGCAGCAGCAGCAGTACAGCACGTTCATCCCGGCGACGACCGAGCTCATCGACGCACGGACGCAGGGACAGATCCTCACCGTCGACCTGACCGACGACATCCTCGAGCTGACGGGTCAGAACCTCACCCAGGCGATCGCACAGATCGTCTACACCGTGACCGAGCTGCCCGGCATCGAAGCGGTCCGGATCGAGGTCGACGACGAGCGGCTCGCGGTGGCCACGGCGATCAGCGACACGGTCGCGAGCACGCTGCGGATCTACGACTTCCCGAACTCGGTCCGCACGTCACAGCCCGCCTTTCCGGCCGCCGCCGTCGCCAGCAGCTGACGCCGACGACGACGGACGCGGCGCCCTGGGTCACGCGAAGAAGACGCTGGCGACGTTCTCGAACAGGTCGGGGTCGACCGCACGCGTCCGACCCACGACGTCGAGCAGCGGCGTGTGGGTGATCCGGTCACCGCGCAGGGCCACCATCTGCCCCCACGCGTGTTCGTGCACGGCGTCGATGGCGGCGATGCCGAAGCGGGTCGACAGCACACGGTCGTACGCCGTCGGGGTGCCGCCGCGCTGGACGTGGCCGAGCAGGACGGGACGGGTCTCGAAGCCGGTGCGGGCGCCGATCTCGGACGCCACCAGGTGGCCGATCCCACCGAGGCGGATGTGGCCGAACTGGTCGACCTCGCGATCCGCGAGTGCGATCGTGCCCTCCTGCGGGATCGCACCCTCGGCGACGACCACGATCGAGGCGAAGCGACCGCGACGGTGCCGGCGGACGAGCCGTTCGCAGACCTCTTCGATGTCGAAGGGGTGCTCGGGCACCAGGACGACGGTCGCGCCGCCGGCGATGCCCGCGTGGGTCGCGATCCAGCCGCTGTGACGGCCCATGACCTCGACGACCATCACCCGGTCGTGGCTCTCGGCGGTGGTGTGCAACCGGTCGATCGCATCGGTGGCGATCTGGACGGCGGTGTTGAACCCGAAGGTGACGTCGGTGCCTTCGATGTCGTTGTCGATCGTCTTCGGGACACCGATGATGTTCAGGCCGGTCTCCTGGTGCAGCTTGCAGGCCACGCTCAGCGAGCCGTTGCCACCGACGACGATCAGGGCGTCGAGGCCCATGTCGGACATCGTGGCCGTGACGAGGTCGACGCCGTCGGGCCGGTCGAACGGGCTGCCCCGCCGGGTGCCGAGCACGGTGCCGCCCTTCGGGAGCGAACCGCGCATCCCCTCGATCGTGAGCGGGATCGTCCGCCGCTCCATCACGCCGTCCCAGGCGTCGAGGAAGCCGACGATCTCGTCGCCGTAGACCCGCTCGCCCTTGCGAGCGATGGCGCGCAGCACGGCATTCAGACCCGGGCAGTCACCACCCCCGGTCAGCACACCGACACGCATGGGACCTGAGCCTACGCGTCGGGAGCAATCGTGCAACCGCTTACATCCGATCGTCCGGACCTGCTAGGAAGCGTGCTCGTGGGTTGGGATTCGAATCGACCGGTGCCGTGGGACCGGATGGTCCGTGAGTGGTTGATCTACGTCGCGATCATGGCCGTGATCCTGGTGCTGTTCTTCCGCGACACGAGCCTGATCGGCGTCTTCGCAGGCCTGCTCGTCAGCGGCCCGATGTACCTCGGCTTCGGCTACGTGCTCGCCAAGTTCGGCTACCAGCGCAAGAGCCTCGCCGAGTTGCGCTCCGAACGGGGTGACCGGCGCGAGACCCGCGCCTCGGCTCGAACGACCGCCGCGGACGAGACCGCCGCCGGGCCCCGGCCGAAGCCGGCGCCCACCCGCCGAACCGGTGGCAGCAGCGGCCGCCCCGGCGGCAAGCGTCGCAAGCGCTGACACGACGCATCCGGGCCATGCGCTGACGTCTCGCCGAGCCCACCCGGGCCGACCGAGCAGGTCCGAACTAACGTCGCGTCCGTGAGCACCGAGAGCTGTGTCATTGCCATCGACGCCGGCACGACGGGCGTGCGGAGCCGGGCGGTCTACCCCGACGGGCGTCCGGCGGTCGCCTCCTACCGCGAGTTCACCCAGCACTACCCGCGGCCGGGCTGGGTCGAGCACGACGCGACCGAGATCTGGCAGGCGGTGCGGACGACCCTCGACGACGTGATGGCCGAGGTCGGCCGCGACCGCGTCGCAG
>JAUHYJ010000553.1 GCA_030425785.1 Acidimicrobiia bacterium
GACGTCGAATCTGACGAACGTCGTGCTCACCGACGATCAGGTCACGGTGACGGGCGGCTCGTCGCCGTGCGCATCGGTGGTGCCGGGTGGTACCTGCACGCTCGTCGGGACCTACGTCGTCACCGCCGACGACGTCGCCGACGGTGAAATCGTCAACACCGCATCCGCCGAGGCCGACCAGGTCGGCCCGATCGACGACTCCGTCGTCGTGTCGCTGCCGGAGCCTTCGATGTCGATCGACAAGGCTGCGCCCGTGAACGCCGACGAGGACGGTTCGGGCTCGGTGTCGTTCGGTGACACGCTGACCTACACGATCACGGTCGAGAACACCGGGACGGCGACCCTCACCGGGGTCGACATCACCGACGTCCGCCTGACCGTCACCGGTGGCACGGCGCCGTGCGCCACGTTGGCGCCGGGCGAGGTCTGCACGCTCGTCGGCACGTACGTCGTCACCCTCGACGATCAGGAGGCCGGCGAGGTCGTCAACACGGCGACGGCCGATTCCGACCAGACGGTGCGCGTCATCGACACCGTCACCACACCGGTCGCCGGGCAGGGTCAGATCGTCGGAGCGCTCTGGTTGGACAGCGATCGGGACGGCGTGCGCGACGCCGGCGAGGCCCCGATCGTCGGGGTGACGATCCAGCTGCAGCTCGCCGGAGCGGACGGGGTGCTCGGCACCGCAGACGACGTGACCCGCCGCACGACCAGCGACCAGGCGGGGAACTACCGATTCGACGGGGTGCCGTTCGGTTCGCCCGCCCGGGTCACCGTGGTGATCGACACCGTGCCGACGGCGCTCCGGAGCGCCACGTTCGACCTCGACGGCGTGCTCGACTCGGCGACGGTGATCACACTGACGCCTGACAATCCGACCGCGGCCGGCGTCGACTTCGGCTACGCACCGTCGGCGGTCATCCCGAGCACCGGGTCGTCGACGATGCCAATCGTCCGCACCGCCGCCGCCCTGCTGTTCGTCGGTGCCGGCCTCGTGCTGACGGCCGTGCGCCGCCGCCGGCTCCGATGGTGACCCGCACCCCGCTCGTCGTGGCGGCGCTCGTGCTCGTCGCGTGTACCGGCTCGTCGGCCGACGACGACAGCGCCACGGTGACGACGACGGCAACCTCGGTCGACGCCTCGGTCGGCGCTGCGCAGGACCCGGCAGGCACCGCAGCGCCGTCGTCCACCGCTGCCGCCGACGCCGTCACCGACGGAGCTGCGACGAGCGTGCCGACGACCGAGCCGGCGCCCGGTGTCGTCGAGTACGACGGCTCCGTCACCGCAGTCCTCGGCGAGGCCCAAGAGGCGCAGCGCTTCGCGGCGGGCGTCGCGGCGTGGCTCGACGCCGTGCCCGGCCAGGACGGCGTGTTGCGCAATGCGCGGGGCGTCACGCTCTTCGTCCCGGTCGACGACGGGTTCGACGAAGCGGCCGCCGACGCCGCCTTCGCCGATCCGGACACGGCAGCGATCACCATCGCCGATCATCTGCGCGTCGGTGTGGTGGCGGACCTCGACGAGCTCGACGAGCCGATCACGGTGGCGTCGGGTGCCGTCTACGACGTCGGGCCCGGCCCCACCGTCGGCGGGCGCAGCGTCGTCGGTTCGATCGAGGCGGCGAACGGCGTGATCCACCTGCTCGACGGCCCGCTTCCGGGCGCCTGACGGCCCGCTACCGTCATCCCGATGTTCGAGTTCCATCCCGTCGCGTCCGACACCCGTGAGCGGCTGATCGCCGCCGGGCTCGACCCCGACGACGTCGTGTCGTCCGTGCGGTCGTTCGTACGTGAAGACCTGATCGGTGGGGTCGACGTGACCTCCGTGGCGACGATCCCATCCGGCCAGCGCAGCACCGCCACCTTCGCGAGCCGTGCCGGCGGGGTCGTCGCCGGGTTACCCGTGGCCGCCGCCGTGATCGACACCGTGTGCGGTGGGGAAGCCAGCGATGTGACCTACCTGGCCGCCGATGGCGACCGTGTCGCTCCGGGTGGCGAGGTCGCCCGGGTGACGGCGCCGACGCGACTGCTGCTCACCGCCGAGCGCACGGCCCTCAACCTGCTCGGCCGCATGTCCGGCGTCGCGACGTTGACACGACGATGGGCCGACGAGCTCGACGGCACGGTCGCCCGCGTCCGGGACACCCGCAAGACGACGCCCGGGCTGCGTGCGCTCGAGAAGTACGCCGTGCGGTGTGGCGGTGGGCTCAACCATCGCTTCGGTCTCAGCGACATGGCCCTCGTCAAGGACAACCACGTGGCGGCGGCCGGGGGCGTGCGAGCCGCGTACGAGGCCGTGCGATCGCTGGAGGGGACGATCCCCGTCGAGATCGAGGTCGACACCCTCGCAGGGCTCGCCGAGGCGATCGAGGCGGGTGCCGACCTGGTGCTGATCGACAACTTCGACCTCGACTCGATGCGGGCGGCCGTGGCGTATCGCGACGAGCACGGCGCCGGTGTCCTGCTCGAGGCGAGCGGCGGTCTCACACTCGACACGGCCAAGGCCGTCGGTGAGACCGGCGTCGACTACATCGCCGTCGGCGAGCTCACCCATTCGGCCAAGGTGCTCGACATCGGTCTCGATCTCGTCGAGGTCGTCTGACCCACGGCCTTGCTCAGGGGAGCTCGTAGACGACGAAGCCGAAGTTGCAGGTGGCATTCGTGTCGTCATCCGCGTTCCGCAGGTCGACGAGGAGGCTTCCGCTCAGACTGCTCGTACTCGCGAGGATGTTGCTGCACGTCGTCGTCACGATGGTGGCGAACGCATCGAAGGTGTACTCGACGTCGAGGTCGATCGTGTAGAAGCTGCCGGAGTCGGTGGTGCTGGCCACGCCGATGCCGCCCGCAAGCGCCCCGTTCGATCGAACGAAGCCGATCGCGACCGGCTCGATCAGGTCGGCACGGTCGGCCTTGTCGGCGAGCGCGGTGTCGATCTCGGTTTCGGTGTAGTACCGGTCGTCGTGGTTGTGGTCGGTGTAGTAGCCGACGACGTCGACGATGACGTGGACGTTGCCGAAGGCGTTCCAGACCTTGAGTTCGCCGGCGCCGGTGAGTCCGCTGGTGACGGCGTTGGGGGTCGGGGGCGAACCCGGGGTGGGGTTGAGGCTGGACGCGTTGG
>JAUHYJ010000013.1 GCA_030425785.1 Acidimicrobiia bacterium
AACATGTTCACGATGATGAACAACGCCCGCCTCTCGGTCGGCCTCGAGGGGCTGTGCATCAGCGAGCGTGCCTACCAACAGGCGCTGCAGTACGCGCAGGAGCGGGTGCAGGGCCGCGCCGTCGGTGCCGAGCCCGGCACGTCGAGCCCGATCATCGATCATCCCGACGTGCGCCGGATGTTGATGACGCAGCGCGCCTGGATCGACGCGATGCGCTGCCTGGTCTACACCAACGCCGCGGCACTCGACCGCGCCGCCGCGGCCCGTTCGGCCGGCGACGCGGACGCTGCTCGCGAGTGGCAGGAGCTCGCCGACCTGCTCATCCCGCTCACCAAGGGGCTGTGCACCGACGTCGGGAACGAGATGACGTCCCTCGCCGTCCAGGTCCACGGCGGCATGGGCTATGTCGAGGAGACCGGGGTCGCCCAGCACTACCGCGACGCGCGCATCGCCGCGATCTACGAGGGCACCAACGGCATCCAGGCCGCCGATCTGGTCGGTCGGAAGCTGGCGATGCGCGGCGGCGGGGTGATCACCGACCTGCTCGACGAGTGCGGCGACCGCGCCGATCAGCTCGCCGACCACGACGGGGACCATCGGCTCGGTACCTTCGCCGACCGACTCCGCGAGGCCGTGGCGACCGCGACCACGGCGACCGAGCACCTGCTCGCGACCGGGCCCGACGACCCGCGCAGCCTGCTCGGTGCGTCGGTGCCGTACCTGCGGCTGCTCGGCACGACGGTGTGCGGTGGTCTCCTCGCCAAGGCCGCGCTCGCGGCGACCGACCCGGCGACGGGCGACGAGTCGTTCCGGGCCGCGAAGATCGCCAGCGCGAGGTTCTTCGGCGAGCAGATCCTGCCGACCGTGCAGGGCGTGCTCCCGGCCGTGACGGCATCGAGCGACGACCTCTACGCGCTCACGCCCGACCAGCTCTGACGGGCGCCGCACCGGCCGCGGTGTTCGCGCGCCCGACGTGACACGAGTCGGCGAAGCCGCGGCCTGACCGCGCCGCACCGGCCGCGGTGTTCGCGCGCCCGACGTGACACGAGTCGGCGAACTCGCGGCCTGACCGCGCCGCACCGGCCCCGGTGTTCGCGCGCCCGACGTGACACGAGTCGGCGAACTCGCGGCCTGACCGCGCCGCGCACCTCGTCGCCGGACGCAGGCGGTTCACCGTCGAGGCGGGGGAGTTCTCCCCATGTCCGGCGCGATCCCGGATCCGTACGGTGCAGGCATCGGCCCACCGCCCACCGACGATCCGAGAGGAGGACCGATGCCAGGTGCGTCCGAGTTCCGAGATGCCGCCGCCCGGTTCCAGGCGATGGCCGAGTCGCTCGCCCGGGAGGCCGGCGACCGCCGGTCGGTGACCGCCGTCCGGTTCGGGCTGACCGGCCCGGCCGCCGACGAGGTCGACCGTCGCCTCGACCTGGCCGTCGGCGAGCTGCTGGTGGCGAGCGAGCGCTACGTCGATCTCGCGCGCGAGTGCGCGCGTCGTGCCGGCGTGTGCGACGAGTACGCGGCGCAACTGATGCGGTACTGGACGATGTCGCCGATCGAGCGGTCGCTCGAGCCGTATCCGACACGCCCGGCGCCGTGGGCCGACGCATGAGCCTGCAGATCGACACCGAGCGCACTCGGCGGGTCGCCACGTCCCTCGTCGCTCGCGCCGACGACCTGCACCACGCACGCTGCGACCACGCCGTCCTCGTCGACCACCTCCAGCTCGAGCCCGGCGGCTGGCTCGCCCTGCGCCCGCTCCAGACCGCGATCGAGGCGACCTGGGAGCTCGGCACGTTCGCCTCGCTGCTCGCCGACGCCGTCGAGGCCGGCGACGCCTTCGACGCCGCGGCCCCGGGATCGCTCGCCGTACTGCTCGATCTGGCCGACGGCCTCGCCGGGCGCCGCGGAATCGTCGGCGAGTGGCGCGAGCTGCTCGGGGCGTCGGGGCCGATCGGTGAGCTCGGCCAGACGTACGACGCCGAGCTGCGCACGCCGTACACCATCTTCGGGGCGACCCCGCTCGAGGTCGGGCGCAACCTCGTCCTGCGCGCGCTGGCCGACACGGCCGACGGACACCAGATCCGGCCCGACGAGTTCGGGCTCGTCCAGATGGGCCCCGAGCACTTCGTCGTCGTGCTCCCGGGCGTGACCGACCTCTCCCATCCCGACTGGGCGCTGAGCGACGAGCACCGCACGGTGCGCGACCTCGATCGGTACGCCGTGCCGTCGTCGCGCTCGTCGTCGGTCGCCGACAACCGGTACGCCCAGATGGTGGTCGAGGGGCTCGAGCGGGCCGGCGTCCCCGCGGGCGCCCACCTCGCGGTCGTGGGGCACTCCTTCGGCGCCGACACCGCGCTCGACCTCGCCGCCGACGCCGACTTCGGCGCCCGGTACGACGTGAGCCACGTCGTCGCCGCCGGCTACTGGTCGCAGCCTCAGCTCGCCGACGTGTCGCCCGACGTCGAGGTGCTCGTCCTCCAGAACAGCGTCGACGCCGCCGTGCTCGCGGAGTCGGTCGGTCACTCCTCGCTCGCACAGGCCGTCGAGGCGCGCGCGTCCGCGGGGGGCAGCCTGCTCGACGGCGATCTCGGCGGCGCCTGGAGCTCGACGATCGATGCGATCGGGCACGAGGTCGACGCCGTCGTCGGCGCCGGCGAATTCCTGGCCGACCACACCGACGAACTCGTGACGATCAGCGCGGGGTGGTCGACGATGCGATTCGACGTCGTGGCGAGCGAGGCCATCGACGTGGTGCGACTCGACGCCGGCGTGCACCGATCCGGGTCGGCGGTCGTCGACGTCTTCGACGGCGGCGGTCGAGGCGCCGGACACCATCCGGCGAACTACATCACCCACCTCGACGAGGTCGACGATCCGCAGGTCGAGGCGTTCCTCGCGTCACTCGGCGCCGCCGGCTTCGACGGATGGGGCGCCGCCGTGGCCGTCGACGTCTCCGTCCCGGACCGGTGACCACCGGCGGGCACGACCGGTCGATCCCGACGGTCCGCCAGAGCTCATGTCAGAAATCCTGAGTCGAGGTGTGTCAAGTTTGACCGGTCTCGATAGCCTGACGGCATGGCGTTCGATCCCAAGACCTGGACGGTCAAGACCCAAGAGGCGTTCGCAGCCGCCATCGATCAGGCCAAGGCGAACGCCAACCCCGAACTCACCCCCGATCACCTGCTCGCGGCCATCACGAGCCAGGAGGGCACCGTGGTCGCACCGGTGCTCGCGAAGCTCGGTCAGTCGCCCGGCATGGTGCGCGACCGGGCGCTGGCCGCGGTCGACAAGCTGCCCCAGGCCCACGGTGGTGACGAGCCGCGCCTCAGCCGCGAGCTCAACCAGGTCACCGATCGCGCCACCCAGTACCGCAAGGACCTGAAGGACGACTACCTCTCGGTCGAGCACCTGCTCCTGGCCATGAACGATCGCCTGGGCGTGTCGAGCGAAGAGCTCCTCACCGTCCTGAAAGACGTGCGCGGCAGCCACCGGGTGACCGACCAGAACCCCGAGGAGAAGTTCGCCGCACTCGACAAGTACGGCCAGGACCTCACCCAGCGTGCCGCCGAGGGCAAGATCGACCCGGTCATCGGTCGCGACGACGAGATCCGGCGCGTCATCCAGGTGCTGTCACGACGCACCAAGAACAACCCGGTGCTGATCGGCGAACCCGGCGTCGGCAAGACCGCCATCGTCGAGGGGCTCGCGAGCCGCATCGCCGACGGCGACGTGCCCGAGGGCCTGAAGGGCAAGCGGCTGATCGCGCTCGATGTCGGCTCGATGCTCGCCGGCGCCAAGTACCGCGGCGAGTTCGAAGAACGTCTGAAGGCCGTGCTCAAGGAGATCACGGACGCCGAGGGCCAGGTCATCACCTTCGTCGACGAGATGCACACCATCGTCGGTGCCGGCGGCGCCGAAGGTGCGATGGACGCCGGCAACATGATCAAGCCGATGCTGGCTCGCGGCGAGCTGCGCATGATCGGGGCCACGACCCTCGACGAGTACCGCAAGTACGTCGAGAAGGACCCGGCCCTCGAGCGACGCTTCCAGCAGGTGTACGTCGGCGAGCCGTCGGTCGAGGACACGATCGGCATCCTGCGAGGCCTCAAGGAGCGCTACGAGGTGCACCACGGCGTCCGCATCCAGGACTCCGCGCTCGTCAGCGCGGCCGTGCTGTCGAACCGCTACCTCACGAACCGCTTCCTGCCCGACAAGGCGATCGACCTCGTCGACGAGGCGGCGTCGAAGCTGCGCATCGAGATCGATTCGATGCCGACCGAGATCGACGTCGTCGAACGGCGCATCCTCCAGCTCGAGATCGAGCAGGTCGCGCTCGAGAAGGAGAGCGACGACGCCTCGAAGGAGCGTCTCGACGCCCTCCACGACGAGCTGGCCGACCTGAACGTGCAGCTCTCCGGCATGAAGCAGCACTGGGAGGCCGAGAAGCAGGCGATCGACGCGATCCGGAACCTCAAAGAAGAGCTCGAGCACCTGCGCACGCAGGTCGAGCGCGAGACCGACCTGAACCTCGCTGCGGAGATCCGCTACGGCCGCATCCCCGAACTCGAACGCCGCGTCGACGAGGCCACCAAGCACCTCGACGAGCTGCAGGCCGAACAGTCGATGCTGAAAGAGGAGGTCGACGCCGAGGACATCGCCGAGGTCGTGTCGAAGTGGACGGGCGTCCCCATGACCCGCCTGATGGAATCGGAGATGACCAAGCTCATCCAGCTCGAGGGTCTGCTCCACCAGCGGGTCATCGGCCAGGACGACGCCGTCGTCGCGGTGTCGAACGCGATCCGCCGTAGCCGGGCCGGCCTGTCGGACCCGAACCGTCCCATCGGCTCGTTCCTGTTCCTCGGCCCGACCGGCGTCGGCAAGACCGAGCTCGCGCGTGCGCTCGCCGAGTTCCTGTTCGACGACGAGCGGGCGATGGTGCGCATCGACATGGGCGAGTACATGGAGAAGCACTCCGTGTCGCGCCTGATCGGCGCGCCCCCCGGCTACGTCGGCTACGACGAGGGTGGCCAGCTCACCGAGGCGGTCCGACGCCGGCCGTACTCGGTCGTGCTGCTCGACGAGATCGAAAAGGCCCACCCCGACGTGTTCAACGTGCTGCTGCAGGTGCTCGACGACGGCCGGCTCACCGACGGGCAGGGCCGCACCGTCGACTTCACCAACACGGTGCTCATCATGACGTCGAACCTGCCGGGCGACCCGCAGGAGTTCTTCAAGCCCGAGTTCATCAACCGCGTCGACGACATCATCCGCTTCCGTGCGCTCACCCAGGACGACCTGCGCCACATCGTCGACATCCAGCTCGAGCACCTGCGACGACGTCTCGCCGACCGCCGGATCGACCTCGACGTGACCGACGCCGCGATGGCGGCCCTGGCCGAGGCCGGATTCGACCCGGCGTTCGGCGCTCGACCGCTCAAGCGGGTCATCCAGCGCGAGATCGGCGACCAGGCGGCCGTGCTGATCCTCGAAGGCCAGGCCCGCGAGGGGTCGACGATCCGGGTCGACGCCGACCCGGCCGAGGCCGACGCGGACGCCGGGCACGCACTCCGGCTCGAGGTCGTGGATTTCGCAGAAAGTTGACCAGTGCTTGGCGGCCGACTGACGGTCGGTTCGCCAAGATGTCGATGTTTCCTTCCGCTCGCCGCCTTCAGGACCCGCCGTCTGAAGGCGGCGTTTGGTTTTTTCGGGACGATGCCGGGACGGCGCCGCCCGCCGACCGGGCGAGTCAGCGGTGGTGGAAGCTGTTCGCCGTCTCCGCACGCGGCATGGTGAACCGCAGCCGCAGTGGCCGGTTGCCCACGATCTCGAGCGTCGCCCCGTCGACCTGCGCGAGCCGCCGTGCCAGCGACAACCCGCGTCCGTGACGCGCCGCCGGGTCGACCGGCCCGGCGAAGATCTTGGTGAGCTTGTCGTCGGGCACGCCCGAGCCCTGATCGATCACGGTCACGCTCGGGCCGTCGATCAGCATCGTGACGGCGCCGGCGCCGTGCCGCAGCGCGTTGTCGATGAGGATGTCGATCACCTGACCGGCCAGGCCCTTGGTGCCGAACACCGGCGGGCTCGGGTTGCTGCTGACCACGCCGATGTGGCGGCGGCTCGTCTCGTAGCGGGGCAGCCACTCGTCGACGTGGGCCTGGACGACGCCGACGAGGTCGAACACCCCACGTTCGTTCGTCGTCCGGTTGCGCGCCGCCGCGAGGAGCTCGTCGATCGTGGCGTTGAGCTGGTCGGTCTGTTCGAGGATGACGCGCGCTTCGCTCGACACGCCCTGATCACCGTGCATCGACAGGATCTCGACCCGCATCGCGACGCCGGCGATGCCGGTGCGGAGCTGGTGGGTGGCGTCGGCGGTGAAGTGCCGCTCGTTCGCGAGCATGGTCTCGACCCGCTTCGAGCTGGTCTCGAGCGCGGCACCGATGTCGTCGATCTCGGGGATGTTGGTGCGCACGAACGGTCCGAGTGAGAAGTCGCCGTCGCCGATCGACCCCGCACGCCGGGACAGCCGTTCGAGGGGACGTGCGAGCTGACGCGCCTGCACCCAGGCGAGCCCCGCCGCGGCCGCGATCGCACCGAACGCGAGCAGCAGCAGTGATCGCAGCTGGGCCCGGAAGTTCTCGTCGAGCGGCGCCGACGAGGTCGACACGAGGATGCGCGACCCGTCCTCCGCGAACTCCTCGACCTGCTGGGTCGAGCGCGCCGTCAGCCGGACGCGGTCGATCGGCTCGCCGGTCGGACCGACGATCTCGACCCCGTCGTTCGGGCCGAGCGAGTCACGGATGCGCTCGAGGTTCGGCTCGCGGTCGGCATCGGCGGCGTCGGACACGAGGGCCGCGATGGTGTTCGCCTGGTCGGTGAGCCGAGCGACGAGCTGGTCTTCGGCCGTGTTGTAGACGATCAGGCCGACCGGCAGCGCGAGCGCGCCGAGCACCACGAGCACGATCGCGATCGTCGAGATGACCAGTCGGCGGCGCACGGCCGACCGTCAGCCTTCGAAGCGGAACCCCACGCCGCGAACGGTGACGATCAGCGACGGCGGGTCGGTGTCGTCGCCGATCTTGCGACGCAGGGTCGAGATGTGGGTGTCGAGCGTGCGCGTCGACCCCCAGTAGTTCTCGTCCCAGACCGCCGACATGATCTGTTCACGGGTGAACGTCGCGTCGGGCTTGCTCATGAGCAGGGCGAGCAGGTCGAACTCCTTGGACGTGAGCTCGAGCTCCTCACCGTCGAGGTACGCACGACGCGACTCGGTGTTGACGCGCAACGGACCGCCGGTCAGCTCGCGCGGGATCTGGTGCGCCGCCTGGGCGACGCGGAGCCGAGCGCGGATGCGGGCCACGAGCTCGGCCAATCGGAACGGCTTGGGCACGTAGTCGTCCGCGCCGGCGCCGAGGCCGACGATCACGTCCATCTCCTCGGCGCGGGCCGTCAGCATGATGATCGGCAGTTCGGGCCGTTCCTCACGAACCTTGCGGCACACGTCGAGCCCGTCGATGTCGGGCAGCGTCAGATCGAGCAGCATCAGATCGGGTCGACGCGCCTCGACCGCCGCGAGCCCGTCGGTGCCGTTCGAGGTGTGCACGACCTCGAAGCCCTCGGAACCGAGCACGCGCAGGAGCGGTTCGCTGATTCGCTCGTCGTCCTCCACCAGCAGGATGGTCGTCACGACGATGATCGTAGGCCACGCGGCGCAGCAAAACCCGCGCGGTGCGAGCAATCGGGCGCGCCGCGGGCGCCCGCCGGTCGCTCAGTGGGGGGTTCGCAGGCGGAGCGCAGCGGCGTGGGCGGGGAAGCCCTCGTGGTCGGCGAGCGCGATCACCGACGGCGCCATGCGCCGCAGCGCGCGCTCGTCGGCCCGGGCGACGGCGGTGCGCTTCAGGAACGTCGCCGCCGTGATCCCCGAGCTCACGTGCGCGAATCCGCTCGTCGGGAGCGACGCCGGGCACCCGATCACGAAGTTGGCCGCACTGAACGGGGTGTGCTGGCCGATGAGCACTTCGCCCGCGTGGTCGAGCCGGTCGACGACCTCGTCGGCGAGCTCATCGGCCACGGCGACCTGGAGGTGCTCGGGGGCGTACCGGTTCGCGACCTCCGCTGCGACGACGAGGTCGTCGACGAGGACGCACCCGCCGTTCGGGCCGAGCGCGGCGCGTGCGGCCTCGGCGCGGACGTCGGGCAGATCGGCCAGCTGCCGCTCGAGCTCGGTGTCGGTCGACGCAGCGAGCTCGGCGCTCGTGCTGACCAGGACCACGGAGGAGTCGGTGCCGTGTTCGGCCTCGATGAGGAGGTCGGCGGCGAGCCGGACCGGATCGGCGGATGCGTCCGCGATGACCAGGCTCTCGGTGGGGCCGAGCAACATCATCGTGGCCACGCCGTGACGCTGCATCTCGACCTGCGCGATCGTGACCGCCGGCGAGCCGGGCCCGACGATCTTGCGGACACGGGGGATCGTGTCGGTCCCGAACCCGAGTGCGGCGACCCCGGCCGGGCCGTTGACGCGGGCGATGGTGCGGATGCCGAGCTTGCGACAGACGACCAGCACGGCCGGGTCGACCTCTCCGGCGCCACCGGGCACCGGGGGGACGACGAGGGCGATCTCGGGCACGCCCGCGACGACGGCGGGGACGGCGAGCTGGTAGGCGACGCTCGGGTAGCTCGCCTTGCCGGACGGTGTGAACAGCCCGACCGACGTGATCGGGGAGATGCGCTCGCCCACGGTCAGGCCGGGCTCGGACTCGAACGACCAGTCGTCGAAGCGCTCGAGCTGACGCTCGTTGAAGGCGCGCAGGTGTGCGATCGCGTCGTCGATGGCGGCGTCGACCTCCGGGCTGACCGCGGCACCGTCGATCTCGTCGTCGGTCACGCGCAGGCCGTCGGGGGTGACCTCGACCCCGTCGAACCGGGCGAGCGCGTCGCACACCGCGTCGTCGCCGCGCTCGCGCACGTCGTCGATCAGTTCGGCGATCGAGGCGCGCAGCGCCGGATCGAAGATGTCGGCGAGGCCGCGATCGAACAGGTCGCGCCGGGCGGCATCGTCCATCTCGTTCCAGCTCTGCATGCGCAACACGGCCACGCCTGGAGGGTATCCGCCGCTTCCCACCGGGCCGACCGGGCGTTTCGTGGCCGCCGCACCGGGTATCGGACCGCCATGGCCTACGACATCCACGTCGGCGACCGGGTCGAATGGAACTGGGGTGACGGCACCGGCACGGGCACGGTGACGGAACGCTTCACCGACCGTGTCACCCGAACGCTCGACGGATCCGAGATCACCCGCAACGCCTCGTCGGACGAGCCGGCCTATCTGATCGAACAGGACGACGGCAGCCGTGTCCTGAAGTCGGTCACCGAGCTCTCCCCCGCCTGACCCCCTCGCCTGACAACAGACAGGAAGTACGCCTGGCAAGTGCCGGGCGCCCCTCGATCAGGGGTTAGAGTCACCACACGTTCCAGTCCGCACAATCCGGGGAGCGTGCCCATGCCCGTCACCGTCGTCGTCGGCGCCCAGTGGGGTGACGAGGGCAAGGCCAAGATCATCGACCTGCTGTCGAAGGAGCACACGTACGTCGTGCGCTACCAGGGTGGTCACAACGCCGGCCACACGGTCGTGGTCGACGGCGAGAAGTACGCCCTCCAGCTGGTTCCGAGTGGGGTGTTGTACGACCACGTCGTCCCGGTGATCGCGAACGGCGTCGTCGTCGATCTGCCGACCCTGTTCCACGAGATCGACACCCTCGAGGGTCGCGAGATCTCGTGCGCCGATCTCAAGGTGTCGACGCTGGCCCACCTCATCTTCCCGTGGCATCAGGCCCACGACGCGATTGCGGAGGCGATGCGCGGCGACGACAAGATCGGCACGACGCTGAAGGGCATCGGCCCGGCGTACGCCGACAAGGCGCGACGCGTCGGCGTCCGTGCCGGCGAGGTCGTCGACCTCGACCGCTTCGCCGAGACGGTGCGAGCGCGGGCGATCGCCGAGAACGCGCTCATCGAGCAGGCCGGCGAACCGCCCCTCGACGTCGACGAGATCGTCGAGCGGTTCGTCGCGTACGGCCGCCGGTTGCAGCCGTACATCGCCGACACCGTGACCCTGCTGCACGAGGCGTTGGCCCGCGGCGCGCAGATCCTGCTCGAGGGCGCGCAGGCGACGTTCCTCGACCTCGACCACGGCACGTATCCGTACGTCACGTCGTCGAATCCGACCGCGGGCGGCGCCTGCGCCGGCAGCGGGCTCGGTCCCCGCGACATCAGCCGGATCGTCGGCATCACGAAGGCGTACACGACCCGAGTCGGCGCCGGACCGTTCCCGACCGAGCTGCTCGACGCCGACGGCGAGACCCTCATCGACGTCGGCAAGGAGTTCGGCACCGTCACGGGGCGGCGCCGTCGCGCCGGCTGGCTCGACTGCGTCATGCTGCGTCAGGCGGTGCGTCTGAACAGCCTGACCGAGATCGCCCTCACCAAGCTCGACATCCTCGACGGGTTCGAGTCGGTGAAGGTGTGTACCGGCTACCGCCTCGACGGCGAGCTGATCCACCACTACCCCGACCGATCCGACGTGCTCGCCCGGGTCGAGCCGGTGTACGAGACGCTCTCGGGATGGCGCACCGACCTGTCCGAAGTGCGCGAACCCGGTGACCTGCCCGACGAGGCTCGCGCGTTCCTGGCGATCGTCGAGCGCGAGGTCGGCGTACCCGTCAACGTCGTCGGCGTCGGCGCCGAGCGTGACGACTACCTGCTCTGGACGGCGTGAGGTTGCCATGATCCCCCGCTACTCGACCCCCGAGATGACCGACGTCTGGTCCGACACGTCCAAGTGGGCGCGCTACCTCGAGGTCGAGCTGCTGGCCACCGAGGCGCACGCGGCGATCGGCGTCGTTCCCGACGACGACGCGATCGCGTGTCGCAAGCACGCACCCGACGCCGACGAGGCGTTCGTGCAGGCGATCCTCGACCGCGAGGCGGTCACCGACCACGACGTCGCCGCCTTCGTCGACGTCGTGCAGTCCGCGATCGCCGAGTCGGGTGGCGGCGGTGCCGGGAAGTGGATCCACTACGGCATGACGTCGAGCGACGTCGGCGACACGGTCGTCTGTTGGCAGCTGCGCGACGCGGCCGACGTGTTGCTCGCCGAGATCGACCGGCTGCTCGGCGTCCTGGTCGACCTGGCACACGAGCACCGCGACACCGTCATGATCGGGCGCACGCACGGGGTGCACGCCGAGCCGACCACGTTCGGCACCAAGGTCGCGCTGTGGGCGCTGCAGGTCGACCGCGACCGCACTCGCCTGCGCGCCGCCCGCGACACGGTCGCCGTGATGAAGCTCAGCGGCGCCGTCGGCACGTACTCGAACGTGCCGCCGAGCGTCGAGGCGTTCGTGGGCGACGCACTCGGGCTCGAACCGGTGCCGGCGACGCAGGTGATCGCACGCGACCGCCACAGCGAGTTCCTGTACGCGTGTGCCTCGATCGGCGCGACCTGCGAGTTGATGGCGGTCGAGCTCAGACACCTCCAGCGCACCGAGGTGCGCGAGGCCCAGGAAGGTTTCAAGCCGGGCCAGAAGGGGTCGTCGGCGATGCCGCACAAGCGCAACCCGATCTCGGCCGAGACCATCAGCGGGCTCGCCCGGGTGCTGCGCACGAACCTGCTCGCCGGGATGCAGGACGTCGCACTGTGGCACGAGCGCGACATCTCCCACTCGTCGGTCGAGCGGGTCGTGCTGCCCGACTCGTCGCACCTCGCGCACTACGTGATGCGCCGGCTCGGTCGGTTGCTGTCGAACCTGGTCGTGTCCCCCGAGCGGATGCAGGCGAACCTCGACGCGAGCTACGGCCTCGTGTTCAGCCAGCCGGTGCTGCTCGGGCTGGTCGCCGGCGGGATGACGCGCGACGAGGCCTACCGCATCGTGCAGCGCAACGCGATGCGCGCCTGGGACGAGGGGACCGACTTCCGGTCGCTGCTGGAAGCCGACCCGGAGGTCGACGACGCGCTGCTCGACGACGCGTTCGACCTCCGCCGTTCGCTGTCGAACCTCGACGTGATCTTCCAGCGCCTCGACGCGATCGAACGCTGAGTCGGTTCGACTCAGAACCCTCTCGACGTTCGTTGGTGGTCAGCGCATGGAGCCGCGGGCGTCGATCCCCAGCCCGCTCCGACCGAATCAGCTGCCGCGCGAGATCCCGGCCCGCTTCAGGACCGCCGCAGGCACACCGACGTCGCGCCACGACGCGTACGAGATCCCCTTGCGCTCCGCATAGGACTTCGCGACGTCGACGAAGGCGGATTCGAGCGCCTCGATGTCGACGCCACTGTCCATCGAAGCGAGCTCGGCTTCGAGATCACGGCGCTCCTGCACGAGCTGCAATTCCTCGATCGCCGATGCGTCGGCCATCGACGACTCGATCTTGTCGAGGCGGGCACGGATCGATTCGGGCGTGCGCTTGCGGCCGCGCTTGGGGCGGGTGCTGCGGAGCGCTTCGAGGTAGTCGCGCACGGCACGTCCTTCGGCCCGGCCCTCGGCGAGCGCCGCCTTGTGCTCGTCCGACATCGACTTTGGACCACGCTTTGCTGCCATGTCACCATGGTACCGCCGTTGGATTATTTCTCGAAAGCGAGCCGCATTGTTCGATCTCGTCCATCATGGGCCCGACACCTTTGTCGGCGTGGGGCCGCGTTATCCGTGGGGCGGTTTGTACGGTGGGCAGATCGTGGCGCAGGCGTTGCGGGCCGCGGCCAGCACGGTCGACCCCGACTTCGAGCCACATTCGATCCGGGCGTATTTCATCCGTCGAGGCGACCACAACGAGCCGGTTCGCTACGAGGTCGACCGCATCCGCAACGGGCGCAGCTTCGTCACACGGCGTGTCGTCGCCCGGCAAGCGATCGGCGCGATCCTCAATGCCGAGTGCTCGTTCCAGCGGCCAGAAGCGTCGGTCGCGTTCCAGACGATCGAGGCGCCGTCGCTACCGCCGCCCGACGGCATCGAGAACACGTCGTTCTCCACCGACTTCGACCGCCGGTTCGTCGAGCCCGTTCCGGAGGACACGAGCACGCGAGACGGCGAAGGCCGGGTCCTGGCCTGGATGCGGGTCGCGCACGAGCTGCCCGCGATCGCCGGCGACGACGACCCGTGCCTGCACCAGTGCTGGCTCGCGTACCTCTCCGACGATCTCGCGACCGACACGGTGCGGGCCGCGCACACCGCTCATCGCTCCGACGGCGACGGCGACGAGCCCCGGTACTCGGGCACGAGCCTCGATCACACGATCTGGTTCCATCGCCCGTTCCGCGCCGACGAGTGGCAGCTGCACGACTTCAGCTGTCATCACTTCACCGGAGGTCGAGGCCTGGCGGTCGGGCACGTGTTCAGCGCCGCCGGCGAGCACGTGGCGACCGTGGCTCAAGAAGTCCTGCTCCGCCCGACGCGTTGACCGGACCGGCTAGCGTCGCCGACCGATGGACGACGCCGACCTGCCACCGCTCGACCCCAAGCTCGACGCCGTCCGGCGACACGTGCTCGAGCACTCGGTCAAGCGCGGCGACTTCGTCCTGAAGTCCGGCGCGCGCTCGTCGTGGTTCCTCGACACGAAGCAGACCGCGTGCCGCCCCGACGGCATCGTCGCCGTCGCCGACGCGATGCTCGACATCATCCCGGACGACGCGACCGCGATCGGCGGGTTGACGATGGGTGCCGACCCGGTGGCGTTCGGTGTCGCAGCGGTCGCCGCCACCCGTGGTCGCGATCTGCGCAGCTTCAGCGTGCGCAAGGAAGCCAAGGGCCACGGTGTCGTCGGCCGCCTCGCCGGTGCGCTGCAGCCGGGCGACCGCGTCGTCGTCACCGAGGACACGACCACGCGGGGTACGTCGCTGATGGAGGCCGTTGAGGTCGTGCGGCAGTACGGCTGCGAGGTCGTGCTCGTCACGCTGATCGTCGACCGCGGCGACACGTGTGCAGCGCTCTGCGCGGAGGCCGGCGTCTCCTACCGACCCCTCCTGACCGCCGCCGACCTCGGCTTCGCACCTGACGACTGACGCCACTGCGTCGTCGCACCAACGCCCGGCAGCGACCTGGACGTCGGCGCAATCGGCGCGGACGAGGTCGTCTCCTCGAACGTCAGGGAGTCGCGACGGGCACGTCGTCCACTCCCCAGTCGAGGGCGCGAATGGCGCCGTCGGCCAGCGAGAACTGAGCGACCGCCTCGACCTCGCGCCGTACGTCGTCCTTCGTGGCCTCGGCCGACAACTTGATCACGGGGAACCCCGAACCACTCGAGTCGGTGCTGCACTCGAGCACGATCGCCGAGCCGTTGACGGACACCTCGGCGGGCACCGGAATCGTCGGGGTCGGCGCCGTGTCGCTGCAATCGGCCGGCACCGTCCGGTTTCCGACCCGGAAATATTCCATCGCCCAGGTGATCGCAGCGGCGCCGTCGGCGTTCGTCTCACTGCGGAGGTTCGTGGTCTCCGAAGTACGTAGCCCGGCAGTGACGTACGTCGCCAACGCGAGCACGACGACCGCGAGCACGACGGTCAGGATGAGGGTCAGGACCAGGACCGTCCCGCGGTCTCGTCCCTTCCGGTCGCTCATGGCCAATCGATCTCGTTGTCGAACAGGTCGAAGTGCGACGTCACGGTCCCGGTGTGATGGGTCCACTGCTGAGCGATCACACCGCCCGAGACGTTGTCGTAGGTTTCGACGTGGGCGAACGGTGCCAGGATCTGTCCGAACAGCGGCGAGCTCACGATGACTCGATCTGCGTTCGGGAAGTTGAACAGGATGTTCTTGCGATCGCCGAGGGCGGTCCAGTCCGTGCTGGTGTCGATCACGATCTCGTTCGACGGGGTCTCGGTGTCATCTGCAATGACGTTGATGAGGAGTGGTCGAGACTGCGCTGCGCCCTGACAGTTCCGGTCGAACTCGTAGTCGCTGCGCAGGAAACTCTCGGGAACGTTCACGACCTGTGGCGTGGGGCCCGTCATGCAGAGGTCGACCGTGTACGGCGGACCGGTGGTGCCGACCGTGACGACGACCTCCTTGGCACACCCGTCGAGCACACAGATGTCGAGTAGGTTGGCCAGCTGGGCCGAGCAGTCGCGCAGCTCGTTGAAGTCCGCCGCGAAGACGACCTGGCTGACCCCTGTCTGGAGATCGGGATTGCCGGAACCGGTCATGTCGATGAAGTTGTCGCCGGAGCCGACCGACTCGTACACCGCTTCGGCGAGCTCGACCGCGGTCGTCGTCCCGAGCGCCACGTCCTCGTGACCGACCTCGAGCACGGACGGCACGACCTCGCGTCCGAAACCGGTCAGACCCGTTGTGTCACCCGCCGTCGTCATGAACCGGAATGTGTCGGACGTCAAGACCGAGATCGTGAACACCTCCGTGTCGATGTCGGCATCGCCGGTCGCATCGATCAGGACGCGGTCGCCCGTCGACTGACCGTGGCCCGGCGCCGTCACCGTGGCGACGTTGCTCACCACGTCGATGTTCGGGACGAAGACGAAGTCGCGCTCGATACCTCGAAGAGGAACCGTGGTGTTCGCCGTCGTGACCGGGAACGTGAACGTGTCGGCGTCGACGACGGTGATCGTGAAGTAGTTCCCGTCGATGTTGGCGTCCCCGGTCGACTCGACCAGGATCGTGTCGCCCGTCGAGTAGCCGTGCGTCGACGCGACGGTTGCCGTCGCGACGTTCGACGCGACCGTCAAGCGCTCGATCGAGTGGCTCCCCGTGCGCGTACTCGCGCTCCAGTCGACATCGCTCGCGTACAAGCCGAACGCCGGCGAGACCGCGCTCATGTTGTTCGTTGCCACCGACGTGTCGTTGAGCCAGGTGACCGCGCCGCCCAGCCCGAGCCAGCCAGTGACGGTTCCCTCGAACAGCAGCACATCACCTTCGACGAATACGCCGTAGCCATGGCTCGCCTCGATCGGATTGTCGGTCTGGCAGTCGCCCGGGCTGCCGAGCGGTTCACCACGGGGCGACGCCACCACTGTCACGTCGTCGCCGTCCTGGGCGAACCTTAGGGTGATCGACTGCACCAGTCCCGGCTGATCTTCGTCGGGCAGCACGGTCACCACGACCGGGTTCGCGCCGCTGTTGTCGAGGCGATCCGCGATGTTCACCCGGTCGAGGTTGCCGAAGCCAACAGCGTCGCAGATGTGCCGGTCGAGCCGAGAGGTGGAGCCGAGATCGGTGGTGCGATAGGTGACGAGCTTGGTGCCCTTCACGAACTCGAGGACGTTGTCGCCACCGGCGCCACACCCGGTGGTCGCGCCCGTGATGTAGTCGCCGACCAGCAGCGGACCGGCTTGCACGTCGAGCGGGAAGTAGTTGACGCCTTGTTGCGTGTCGTGGGATTCGGAGG
>JAUHYJ010000554.1 GCA_030425785.1 Acidimicrobiia bacterium
TGCCCCTCGACCACCGACTCGACGTGGAGGGCGATCCGGCGCAGGAGTCGCTCGCGGTCCTGGCGACTCCTCGTCGTGGCCATGATTCCCAACTCCACATCTTCCCGGCGGGAACCGCTGAACGAGGGGAGGCCCCGCTCGATGAGAACGTCGGCGATGGCGGCCACGCTCGCATCGCCGATCGAGAGCGTCTCGGGCAGGTAGACCGCGTCGATCCCATCGAGTTCGGAGCGGAGCGCCTCCACTCCGTCGAAGGGCACGATCTCCCAGGTGGCGCCGAGGGCCGCGACGATCGGGTCGAGGGTCGCGGGCGGCGGGACGAGGGCTCGCAGGTCGGTCGGGACCAGAACGGCGAGCCGGCGAAAGTCGACGAGGTCGGCGAAAGCCTCCAGGTCGGACTGCCAGGAGCGGACCGTGACGAGAAAGGTGAGGTTCGCGATTCCCGACGTCTCGCCGGCGGAGGGGAGTTCGGAGGCGTCGGAGATGAACGTGCCGAACAGAATGGTCGGCACCGCGAACGAGCTGCGCCCGGCCAGGGCCCGCCCCAGTCCCGTGCCGAAGGCGAGCACCACGTCGGCGCCGCCCGCGACGAGATCGTCATAGCCCTGTTGGGCGCGCTCCACATCGAAACCGACCACCACGGCCCCGGCCTCGTCGAACTCGACCATCTGATCGGCGATGTGTTGCCGACCACGGTCGGGGAGGTCGGAACGGTCGCAGACGCCGGACGGATGCGGATGATCCATCCACGTCTCCTGCGAGCGGTCGTAGAGCACGACATCGAGGTCGTGGCGGGCGGCGAGCTGCGCGCCGAGTCGCCGGGTCGCGGCGAGGTGAGCGTCGTCGTCATCGGTGACGACGGCGAGCTTGTGGGCCGCCGTCAACGCATCGACGGCAGCATCGCTGGGGGTGGATGCGAGGTCGTGGGGAGTGGATGCGGCAGTCATGTGAGGCGCGTACCCCGCAGCGGTGCACGATAAACAGTTGCGGGCACAAGCAAGAGCGCGCGTGGTCCGACGCGTAACCTTGCGGTCGACGCGTCGTGCCAGGCGACGCCCGACGACCACGGAGTCCACATGTCGAGTGACGAACTGATCTTCCTGATCGTGGTCGCGGCCCGGCTCGGCATCCCGCTGCTGATCTTCCGGTACCCGCTCCCGGCGATCCTCGCCGCGCTCGTCCTCGACGCCGCCGACCAGACGATCTTCCAGCAGTACACCGATCTCGATCTGACCGGCTACCAGGGCTACGACAAGGCGCTCGACGTCTACTACCTCTCGATCGCGTACCTCTCGACGTTCCGGAACTGGCGCGACCCCTTCGCCGCCCGGGTCGCCCAGCTGCTCTGGTACTACCGGCTGGTCGGGGTCGTGGCGTTCGAGTTGACGCAAGTGCGTGCCCTGCTGCTCATCTTCCCGAACACGTTCGAGTACTTCTTCATCGCCTACGAGGTCGTCCGGCTCGCCTGGAACCCCGAGCGCCTCACCCATCGGCGGGTGATCGGCATGGCAGCGTTCATCTGGGTCTTCGTGAAGTTGCCCCAGGAGTGGTGGATCCACATCGCGCAGCTCGACTTCACCGACTTCATGAAAGAGGACGTGCTCGGGGTCACCGTCGACACGTCGTGGGGCGACGCGCTCGGCGAGAACCTGTGGTTCGTCGGGCTCATGGTGGTGCTCGCCGTCGTCGTGGTGATCGGCGTGCGGTGGGCGATCCGGACGGCGCCCGCGCCCGATTGGCCGGCCAGCATCGACGTCGACCGACATCCGCAGAGCACGTGCGTCGACGCCGACCCGCAACCGGTGCGGCTCTGGGAGTGGGACCTTGCCGAGAAGGCGCTGTTCTCGTCGCTCGTGGCGATCATCTTCGCCCAGGTCATCCCGAACACCGACTCGACACCGCTCCAGCTGACCTTCACCGTCTCGGTCATCGTCGTCGCGAATGCCGCCGTGAGTCAGTGGTTGGCGCGCCGTGGTCGATCGTGGGAGACGACGGCCCGGCAGTTCGGCGCGATGGTTGCCGTCAACGGCGTCATCGTGCTCGTGTACTTCACGCTGTTCCGCCGGGACGACGTCGACGAGAACGCGGCGCTGTTCTTCCTGCTGCTGCTGTCGCTGATCGTCACGCTGTACGACCGGTACCGGCCGCTTCGCACCGCCCGGTACCCCGAGATCGGCGCCGCTCCGGCGACGTGACGGCGTGACCGACGCGCGCTCGCTCACCTGGATCGGGCACGCGACCGCGCTGGTCGATGTCGGCGGCCGGCGGGTGCTCACCGACCCGCTCCTGCGTCGGCGCGTCGCGCACCTGCGTCGGCGCACCGGCGATGCTCCGGCGGTTCCGGATGTCGACCTCGTGCTCCTGTCGCACGCCCACATGGATCACCTGCACGTGCCCTCCCTGCGGAGCCTGCCGCCGGAGGTGCCCGTCGTCGCTCCTCGCGGCACGGCGCGCCTGTTGCGGCGGGCCGGGCGCCGCCGCGTCGTCGAGGTCACCGCCGGTGACCACGTCGACGTCGACGGGGTGTCGTTGACCGTGACACCGGCCGCTCATCCGTCCGGTCGCGGTCCCCACAGCCGCGTCGACGCCGATCCGGTCGGCTACGTGATCGACATCGACGGGCATCGCACCTACTTCGCCGGTGACACCGACCTGTTCGACGAGATGTCGTCGCTCGGCCCGGTCGACCTGGCGCTCGTGCCGATCTGGGGATGGGGGCCGACGATCGGCGTCGGTCACCTCGACCCCGAACGTGCCGTCGAGGCCGCCGAACGGATCAGGCCCGGGCTCGTGGTCCCGATCCACTGGGGCACCTTCGCGCCCGAGGACCTCCGTCGTCGGCCCCCGGACTGGCTGGAGCGTCCGGCGCGTGCGTTCGAGCGGGCCGTCGCCGACACCGAGGTCGCGGCCCGAGTGCTGCCGCCGGGCGCCGAGATCGACCTCTGAGCTCAGTCGCGGCGCGTCGCCCAGGTGGTCGGGAGATCGGCGCCGCCCTCCTTGGTCCAACGCGTCCCGACCTGGAGTCGCAGCGGCGTCGGGGCGATCGGTCCGGCGGCGAGCATCTCACCCATCCGGTGCGCGCTCGCCTCGGCGATGAGGGTCGACGG
>JAUHYJ010000014.1 GCA_030425785.1 Acidimicrobiia bacterium
TGCGAGCGCGGTGGCGATCGCGTTGGGGATGCCACCGATGCCGGTCTGGAGCGTGACGCCGTCGTGGACGAAGCCGGTCGCGTACTCGGCGATCCGCTGTTCGATCTCGCCGGCGGGTGCGTCGGCGAGATCGAGCGGGGTGTAGTCGCCCTCGATGACCACGTCGACCTCGTCGACGTGGAGTGCGTGGACGTGGTCGGGTTCGAGCCCGTACGTCCGGGGGAACCGCGGGCTCGTCTCGACCAGGCAGACCCGGTCGGGGTCGGCCGCGGCGCGTCGGAGCTCCGCGACGTGGGCGCCGGCGTGCAGCGAGAGGCTCATCCAGCCGTCGTCGTCGGGCGGTGTGGCCATCGTGGCGACGATGCGCGTCGAGAGGCCCTCCATCATCGGGATGAAGCCGCGGAAGTCGGACGGCACGAACTGCACGTCGGCCCCGGACGCGATCAGGAACCGCTCTGCCGGTCCGTAGAACCCGGACCGGTACGAGACGCCCGGCTTGGTGAGCACGCCGAACAGGTCGGGCAGCAGCGCACCGTTGATCCGGAAGTCGACGAAGTCGTCGCGGGCGTCGAGGGCGTGCAGGAAAGCGCCGGGGACGCCGGGGCCGAGCGGAACCGCCACGGAATCGGTCGGCCGGACGATCTCGATCGATTCGTCCGGCGACATCGTGCGGGCCATGTCGCGATCGTGTCACACCGCTGATCGACGAGCTCGGTCAGCGACCGGTCGGCGCGGCCGTGCGGACGGCGTGATCGAGCAGGTTGACGGGCAGCTGCTGGTACCCGTGGTGCTCGAGCTCGAACGAGCCGCTGCCACCGCTCATCGACCGCAGATCGATCGCGTAGCGCAACACCTCGGCCGTCGGCACCACGGCCGAGATCGATGCGACGCCGTCGACGGTCTCGCTGCCGAGCACCTGACCGCGGCGCGAGGCGAGGTCGCTCAGCACGTCGCCCTGGTGGTCGGCGGGGACCCGCACCTCGAGCCGGCTGATCGGCTCGAGCACCTCGACCCCGACCTCGTCGACCGCCGCACGCAACGCCAGCGAGCCGGCCATCTTGAACGCCATCTCGGACGAGTCGACCGAGTGGTGCTTCCCGTCGACGCAGACCGCGCGGATGTCGACGAGGGGAAAGCCGTGACGACCGCCTCGCTGCATCGCCTCGCGGATGCCGGCGCCGACCGCGGGGATGAGGTTCTTCGGGATCGCCCCACCGGAGACCTCGGTGTCGAACTCGAACCCGGTGCCTTCCGGCAGCGGTTCGAAGCGCACCGTCGCCACGCCGAACTGGCCGTGGCCGCCGCTCTGCTTCTTGTGCTTGCCCTCGACCTCGACCGCTGCGGCGAGCGTCTCTCGGTACGCGACCCGCACGTCGTCGACCTCGAGCTCGACGCCGGCGCGGGCGATGCGCGCGAGCGCGACGCGCACGTGCATCTCGCCCGCTCCACGCAGGATCGTCTGCCCGGTCGATGGGTCGTGGTCGACCCGGAAGGTCGGGTCCTCGATCACGAGCCGGCGCAGGGCGGTCGCGAGGCGATCCTCGTCGGACTGCTTCGCAGCGGCGATCGCCACGCCGTAGACGGGACTCGGGAGCCGAGGTGGCTCGACGGTGAGCGACGCTCCTGACGATGCCAGCGTGTCGCCCGTCGCCGTGTCGCCGAGCTTGGTGACGCCCGCGAGATCGCCGGCGCCGACCACATCGACCGAGGCGTGCGTCGCGCCGGTGAGGGACACCAGATGGTGGAACCGTTCCGACGCGCCGCTGCGATGGTTCGTGACGACGTCGTCGGTGCGGATCGTGCCCGACAGCACCTGGAAGATCGAGATCTGGCCGAGGAAGTCGTCGAACATGGTCGCGACGACCCGGACGACCGTCGGCCCGTCGGGGTCCGGCCGCAGCTCGACGGGCCCCGACGGGGAGTCGGCGGTCGGCCATCCGGCGTCGCCGGGCGCCGGGCCGACCCGGCAGATGAAGTCGGCCAGCGCGTCGGTGCCGATCGGCGTGGTCGCGGCGCCGCACAGCACCGGATAGACGAGCCCGCGGTCGACGGCGTCGTGGAGCAGCCGTTCGAGTTGCGCCGCCGGCGGTTCCTCGCCGTCCAGGTACCGCTCGAGCAGCTCGTCGTCGAGCTCGATCACCTCCTCGACCAGGTGCTCGTGCTCGGTCCGCTCGGCGTCGGCGAGCTCGTCGGGGACGGCGACCGCTTCGGCCCGGCCCGTGTCGTAGACGAAGGCATGGTGGGTCAGCACGTCGGTGACGCCGTGGAAGCTCGACTCCTCGCCGATCGGCAACTCGGCCGGATCCGCGTGCGATCCGAACACCTCGCGGACCTGCGCAAGCGTGCGATCGAAGCTCGAGCGTTCACGGTCGAGCTTGTTCACGAACACGAGGCGCGGCAACCCCAGATCGGCGGCGTGACGCCACAGGGCGACGTCTTGCGCCTGGACCCCGGCGACGCCGTCGATCACGAACACGGCCAGGTCCGCCGCCGCCATCCCGAGCAGGGCCGCACCGCGGAAGTCGGCGTCGCCCGGGGTGTCGAGCAGGTTGATGCGGTGGTCGTTCCAGTCGAACGAGGCGAGGGCGAGCGAGATCGACTGTCCGAACTCGCGCTCGTCGGGGGTGTGGTCGGTGACCGTGTCGCCACGCTCGATGGTGCCCAGCCGCTGGACGACGCCGGCGCGGTAGACGAGCGCCTCCGCCAGGCTGGTCTTGCCGCTGCCGTTGTGCCCCACGAGCACGACGTTCCGGATCCGGTCGGTCGATCGCATGGATGCTCCCTTCGTCGGCACCCAGTCTCGTCACGCGTCCCGACGGTCGTCCATGGACCTCGGTCCCTTCGTGCGCAACGGCATGCACACCGGGTCGTGAGCTGGCAACATCGCTCCGTGCCCGAACTCGACGACCTCCTCCACGAATACGAGCGCGCCCTGGCCTACACCGACGCGCTGATCGCCGACCTGACCGACGACGAGGTCCACTGGCGGCCGAACGACGAATCGAGCGCGATCGGCTGGCACCTGGGGCACCAGGCGGCGGTCGCCCACTTCATGATCCGCAACCTGACCGCAGCCGAGCAGAGCCCGGACCCGGAGCTCGACCCGGTGATGGACAGCGCCACGCCGGAACGTCAGCGTGGCGACCTGCCGCCGGTCGAGCGGATCGTCGCCTACCGGACGGCCGTCGCGGACCGGGTTCGGTTCCGCATCGGTGCGATCGCGGCCGGCGATGTCGGCGCGCCGGCCCAGCTCGCGGTCGTCGGGGTCAACGTGATGACCGCGATCATCGACCACGAGTACCAGCACGACCAGTGGATCGGCGAAGTGCGCGCGAACGACCTCGGGCACGCCCTGCCGGATCGTCCGTCGTCGCCGCTGCTGAACGAGATCGACGGCTACCTGATCCTGCGCTGACCGCGTGGATCGTGCCGCATCAGTCGGCGACGGCTCGCCGGGGGCGCCGTCGACGCCGGAACGTCTCGGCGAACGTCGCCTCGGCATCGTCGGTGCCGACGAGGACGAGGTCGCCGTCGGCGGGCAGCGCTGCGTCGACGTCGGGGTTGGCGACGAGTTCGCCGTGGCGCTCGACCGCCACCACGTTGCACCCGGTGCGGCGCCGGACGTGCGCCTCGGCAAGTGACCGCCCGGCCAGCTCGGGCGGGACGGCGGTCCGGAACACGTTGAGGCCCTGCGCGACGAGCACCGTCTCGTCGTCGCGGAAGTGGTTCCAGATCGTCGCCGAGCCGGTCCCGGCGTACGACAGCACGGCGTCGGCGCCGGCCCGATACAGCGTGGACACGTTCCGGTCGAGGCGGGCGCGAGACACGATCCGGACGTCGGGACGGAGCCCACGGCAGTAGCGGGTGAGGTACACGTTGATGTCGTCGTCGTGGGTCGTGATGAGGATCGCGTCGGCGTCGTCGAGCCCGGCCTGGTCGAGCACGTCGCGATCGGCGGCGTCGCCGGTGACGTAGCGGATGCCGGGCCGGACCCGGTCGACGAGCTGCTCGATGATCACGCACGACATGCCGGCGTCGCCGAACGCCCTGGCGATGGCGCGTCCGACGCGGCCGCCGCCGATGATGATCGCGTGCTGGTCGGTGGGCCCGGCGACGCCGTAGGCGTCGTTGTACGCGTCGAGCTGGTGCTCCGTGCCGGCGAGGAGGAGGATCGACGACGACTCGAGTCGGGTGTCGGCGCTCGCGATCGTGAAGTCGCCGCGATCCCACACGCCGACGATGCCGACGCCGAGTCGCGCCCGCAGGCCGGCCTCGGCGAGCGTCGTGTCGACGAGGTCGGTGCCGGTGACGCCCGCCTCGGCGATCAGCAGGTCGGCGAACCGTCCGATCACGTGGCAGCGGCCGCCGAGATCGAGGGTCCGCGCCGCCATCTGCGCTCCGAGCACCTCACCGAGCTGGACGACGCGCGTGGCGCCCGCGATCTCGATGATGTCGACCGACGCCGGCGAGTTCGCGGTCGCGACGATCGTCACGTCGGGGGCGATCTCGCGCACGGTGAACGCGATGTTGGTGTTGGCGGGATCGGTGCGCGAGGCGACGACCATCGCAGCGGACTCGACCCGGGCGCGTCGCCATGTGGCCGGGTCGTCGAGGTCGCCGACCATCACCTCGACGCCCTCGTCGTGGAGGCGACCGGCGTCGTCGACGTCGGCGACGATCACGACGTAGGGCACACCCGCCTGTTGGGCCCGCTCGGCGAGCGCAGCCTCGACCGGGCCGAACTCGGTGAGGATCACGTGCTCGGCCAGGTCGCCCGCGACCGACCGTGGGGCGCGTCGGCGTTCGCGCTCGGCCATCCACGGGACGAAGACGAACTGGATGAACGCGAACGGCAGCAGGACGAGCAGAAAGGTCGATCCGGTCAGCAACACCACGACCGAGAAGATGCGGCCCGCATCGGATTCGAAGGTGATGTCGCCGAACCCGAGTGTCGTCATCGTGGTCAACGTCCAATAGATCGACGTCGGCCACGAGTAGACCCGGCCCTCGCGCTCCATCAGCCAGTGGAACAGGGTGCTGAACAGCGCCACCATCGACACGAAGACCAGGGCGAGCGCGACGACCGCGCGGAGGCGTCGCCGCCGCTCGGCGAGTCGTCCGGCCGCGGCGCCGCGATCGGTGAGGCGGAAGCGACGGGCGTCGCCGGTCGGTCGGCTGCGTGAGCGTTCGAGGACCTGCGCCATCGTCGAACCGAGCGCCTTCAGCACGGCGCGAACCTCGCGGTCATCGCGCCGATGATGGCATAGGAGCGCGGCGTCGGTGCCGAGGGGTCGCGAGGGGCTGGATCGAGAGGGCCGAGCCGCGTCGGCCCCGGGTCAGCGGACGATGGCGACGGGGCAGTGGGCGTGGGAGGCGAGGTCCATGCTCGTCGAGCCGAGCACGAGGCCCGTGAAGCCGCCGCGACCGCGCGAGCCGACGACGACGAGGTCGGCCTCCCGTGACGCCTCGATCAGCGCGAACTCGGGCGTGCCGTTCAGCGCCGCCACCCGGACGTCGAGCCCAGCCGGTGGCTCGCCGGCGGCGGCGACCACTCGCGAGGCGACCTCGGTCGCCTCGCGGTCGAGGGTCTCGAAGTCGCCGCCCGGGTTCGAGAACCGGCCGGCGACGAACGTGGGGACGAACCACGAGTGGACGACCTGCACGATCTTGGCGTCGTCGAGTTCGTAGGCCCACCGCAGCGCGCGCACCGACTCGTTGTCGCCCTCGTCGAGATCGTCGTCGTCGACACCGACCACCACCAGCTCGGGCGTCGGCCGCGACTCACCGCGCACGACGACGACGGGTCGCTCGGTGTGATGGATCACGTGGTTCGCCGTCGAGCCGAGCACGACCGACGCCATCCCCGAACCCTGGTGGCCGACGACCACCGTGTCGGCATCGCGCTCGTCGGCCTCGGCGACGATCGCCCGCCCGGGGTGGCCCCGCCGAGTGACGCCCTCGATGCGAGGATCGTCCTGTCGGTCGACGAGGTCGGTCACGCCCTGCACCGCCATCGCCTCGAAGTCGTCGTAGGGGATCACCGCTCGATCGTCGATGCCGATCATGCTCGGGAAGTCCCAGGCGTGCACGGCCACGATCCGGTCGTCGGGGCCGGCTGCGTCACGCGTCCACCGGAGCACGCGGCCGGTCTCCTGGCTGGCGTCGATCCCCACCACGTAGGTGCGCTGTCGAGTCATGTCATCCCCTCCGCCCGAGCGTCGCCGGGTCGTCCCGCAGCTTACGAAAGCCGCTCGCCGAGCAGCCAGAGGATCGGGAGACCGACCACTCGGCCATGCGCTCCGTCGACGGTTCGATGCATCGTCGGCCGCGCCGGACGCACCCGGCCGGTTCGGCGGGCCGAGCTGGCCGTCGCCGTCGGATCAGGACGGCTGGGACCGTTCGACAGCAGCGGCGAAGAGTCGATCGGCCTCGTCCTCGTCGACGCCGAGGTCGAACAGCTCGGTCAGCACCGCGTGGAGGTGGGCCGCACCGACGATCGGAACCCGTTCGTTCCCGTCGGGCCGCATGGTCCACAGCTCGAGGTTCCGCAACGAGCGCACCTCGTCGTCGAGGATGCGCGACGCGACCAGATGGTTGACGAACACGGCTTCGGGGTGACGGTGCGAGTAGAAGTGGCCGAGCTCGGCGTCCGACGGCCCGTAGCGCACGAGATCGAACCGGTAGAGCGACGTGTAGCCGTCGTCGCCCGCCTGTTGCAGGTGGAACTCGCCGGGCTCACCCTCGACGATGCGGTACCGACCATCGCCCGGATCGGCAGGGTCGAACAGCACCGGCGTCGGCGGGCCCGGCGCGCCGAACCCGACGTCGACGAGGTACCGGCGGCCGTCGAGGTCGACGAACGTGAACCGGTGCGTCAGCCCCGGATGCTCGTCCCCCGACAGCAGCACCCGCGCCAGCACCATCGTCGTGTCGTACCCGAGCCCACCGAGGATCTCGAACATCAGACCGTTCTGCTCGAAGCAGTAACCACCACGCCGCCGCACCACGATCCGGTCGAACAGCGCCTCGACGTCGAGCGGCAGGTCGTCGCCGAGCTGCGGCCCGATGCTGGCGAACGGGAACCGTGCGACGTGCCGCCGCGTCAGCTCCTCGAGCAACGCCATCGTCGGCGCGCTGCGCTCGATGCCGACGGCGTCCAGATATCGGTCGACCAACCCGTCAGCCGTCATGGCCGAGCACGGTAGCCCGGTATCAGCCGACGTCCGCGAGCCGTTGTGCCATGACCGCGAACAGCGGATCGCCGGTCGGGTGCGTGGCGCGTTGCTGCGAGACCGGCTCGTCGAAGCCGTCCGTCAACTCGACGTAGCGCTGCACGATCGCCATCCGACCGCGATCGCCGGTCGCGAGCCAGCCACGGATCGCCTTCGTCGGGAAGCAGCGGTTGGAGAACGTGCACACGAACCAGCCGCACGGCCGCAGCACCCTCGCCACCTCGGCGAACACGTCGAGCGGCCGGGTGAGGTAGTCGACCGAGACACAGCAGGTCACGGCGTCGAAGCTCGCATCGTCGCACGGCAACCCGGGATCGACGTTCAGGTCCTGCACGAACCACTCGTCCGCCATCGGGTTGGCGGCGAGCTCGGCGGCGTTCATGCCCGTGATCACCAGCCGCTCAGGGCGCCGTCGGAAGTGCGACACCCACGACGAGCACAGATCGAGGACGTCTCCGTCGAGACCGAGCTCGTCGTACAGCTCGCCCACCGCCGCGATCGCACCGTCGTCGATGTGGGTGACGAAGCGGTCGAAGGCGTAGAACCCGGCATCGTCCGACTCGTCGGCGCGATCGAAGAAGCCGGCGGGGAAGTGTTCGAGATGGGGGCGGTCCACGTCACGATCGTCGCGCGTCCGGCCCATCGACGCGGCCGACACGGCGGGGTACGGTGACGCGATGAGCGATTGGGTCGCCGGCCTGTTGGCCATCGTCGTCGGGTTCGTGTTCTGCTTCCAGGGCTTCGTCGCGATGCGGGTCGTGATCGCCATCTGGGGTGCGTTCGCCGGGTTCGCGCTCGGAGCCGGCATCGGCGGTGACGAGTCCGGCGTCCTCGGCAACACCCTGTCGTGGATCCTCGCGATCGTGCTCGCGCTGCTGTTCGCAGCGATCGCGTACCTCTACTACGCCGTGTCGATCGCGCTCGCGATGGGGTCGATCGGGTTCATGCTCGGGGCCAGCGCGCTCGTCGCGCTGGGCGTGTCGTGGTCGTGGCTGATCGTCCTGTCCGGGCTCGCGCTCGGGGTCGTCCTGGCGTTCATCGCGATCGCCGGCGATCTGCCGCTGATCGTCCTCGTCGTGCTGAGTGCGACGGCCGGCGCGAGCGCGATCACCGGCGGCATCATGCTGCTCACCGGCACCCTCGACACCGAACAGATCACGCGCTCGGCCGCGATCACCGAGGAGCTGAACGACGACTGGTACTGGTACGTCATCTGGCTCGTCGCCGCGATCACCGGGATCATCGCCCAGATGCGCCTGGCCGACCGGATGTCATCGACGATGCGCGAGGCGTGGGACGCGCCGCGCGCGACAGCGTGAACGTCGCCGCCGCGACGCTCGTCGCCCCGTTCGACCTGCGCGTCGAGCAGTACCCGATGCCGACCGAGCTCGCGCCCGGCGCCGTGCTGGTGCAGATGATCGCCTCGGGGATCTGTGGCACCGACAAGCACACGTTCCGCGGCGAGACCGAGCAGTACGCCGGAACGGAGTACGCACGCTCGACGCCGTTCCCGATCATCCAGGGCCACGAGAACGTGGGCGTCGTCGCCGCCATCGGCGATGGCGGTGCGTCTGCGTTCGACGGGACACCGTTGCGCGTCGGTGATCGCATCGTGCCGGCCCCGAACCGGGCGTGCGGGCGGTGCCGCTACTGCCTCGACGACTTCCCCTACTACTTCTGTCGCAACCTGGAGAACTACGGCAACTCGCTGACCTGCAGCGAGCCGCCCCACCTGTTCGGTGGGTTCGCCGAGTACCTGTACCTGTTGCCGGGCACCCCGATGTTCCGCGTGCCCGAGGGGCTGCCCGACGACGTCGCGGTGCTGACCGAGCTGTTCGGCGTGACCCACAGCCTCGAACTGGCGGCGAAGATGCCGCGCCCCGGTGGGTTCCGGCCCGGTGACAGCGTGGCGGTGGTCGGTGTCGGCCCGGTCGGCGTCGTCCACGTCGCGAAGGCCGCGCTCATGGGCGCCGGGCACGTCGTGGCGATCGACCGCGACCGGCCGCGCCTCGACATCGCTGCCGACGTCGGCGCCACCGAGTGCATCGCGGCCGACGGTGACGGTGGCGCGACGGTCGCCGCGGTGCGCGAGCTCGTGCCCGACGGGGTCGACGTGGTGGTCGACGCGACGGGTCACCCCGACAGCTTCCGCGTGGCCGTCGACCTGTTGCGCGACGGCGGCACGCTGCTCGAGGTCGGCGCGTTCGTCGACCTCGGCCCGGTCGAGCTCAACCCGGCCGAGCTGCTCGGCCGCAACCTCAGCCTCGTCGGCGTCGCCGGTGAGGACGCCCGGGTCTACGCGCCGACGTTGCAGATGCTGGCCGACCACCACACGACCGTGCCGTTCGAACGGATCGTCACGCACCGCTTCGAGATCGCCCGTGCCCAGGAGGCGATGCAGACCGCCCTCGCCGCCGGCGACGCCATGAAGGTCGTCATCCACCCCTGAACCTGCCACTGGCGTCGTCACGATGGGCTCGTGCGAGACTCGGCGGCATGGGTGAGTTGACCGACCTCGGCGTCGTGGATGCCGCACACGCGCTCGCTGGCCGGGAGTGCTCGGCGCGGGAGTTGACGGCGGCGTGCCTGGCGCGCATCGACGCGACCGATGGTCCGCACAGCCGCGACGGGGCGCCGGACGCGCTGAACGCGTTCGTCCGGGTGTACGCCGACGAGGCGATCGAGGCGGCTGCGGCCGCCGATGAGCTCAGAGCGTCGGGCGCCGACGTCGGGCCGTTGCTCGGTGTGCCGATCGGGCTGAAGGACCTGTACGAGGTCGCCGGGCATCCGATCACGGCGTCGAGTCGTGTGCTGGCCGACGTTCCGGCCGTCGATGGCGACGTGTGGCGACGGTTCCGGCAGGCCGGCATGGTGTTGATCGGCCACCTCCACACGCACGAGTTCGCCGCCGGTGGCACGACCGACCAGGTCGGCAACCCGTGGGATCTGACGCGGTCGCCCGGCGGCTCCAGCGGCGGGTCGGGCGCTGCGCTCGCAGCTCGACTGGTGCCCGCGGCCACCGGGACCGACACCGCCGGCTCGCTCCGCATCCCCTCCGCCTGCTGCGGCACGTCGACCATCAAGCCGACCTTCGGGTACGTGTCGACGGCCGGTGTCGTGCCGTTGTCGTGGAGTCTCGACCACGCCGGCCCGATGGCCCGGTCCGTCGCCGACTGCCGGGCCCTGCTCGCAGCGATGGTCGGGCCCGATCGGGCCCGCGCCGAGAGTGCGCTGCACGCGGGGTTCGGCGATCCGGGCGCGGTGCCGTCGGCCATGGCGGGTGCTCGCATCGCGGTCTCCCCGCGGGTCGCCGCGGTCGACCTCGACGGCGACGTGTCCGACGGGTTCGCGGCTGCGATCGACGCCTGCCGGCGACTCGGGGCGACGATGGTCGAACCCGCTCCACCCGAGCTCGGATCCGACCTGGGTGACGACTTCCTCACGGTCCTCGCGACCGACATGTACGCATACCACCGTCGCTTCGACGGGCTGCTCGACCGCTATCGGCCTGCGCTGCGTGAGTGGGTCGAGCTCGGCGAGCGGGTGCGCGGGACCGGCGACTCGTACGCCGCGATCGCCGCCCGGCGCCGCGCGACGACGGCAGCGTGGGCGGCGTGGCTCGACCAGCACGAACTCGACGCGGTGATCGAGCCGACCATCCCGACCGTCGCCCCCGAGCGTGGCGTCGGCTACGACCGCGCCGGGTCGGATGTCGACCTGATCTCGCTCACGCACTTCTGGAACTGGACGGGGTTCCCCGTCGTCTCACTGCCGTCGGGGCTCGGAGCATCGAGTGGGCTGCCGGTCGGGGTGTCGCTGATCGGGCCGGCGGCGAGCGACTGGCGACTCCTCGACCTCGGCGACCACCTGCAGTCGGCCCTCGGCGTGCCCGACTGGCCGACCGTCGACCGAGCCTGACGACGGTGCCCTGACCACATCAGGCTCTGACCGCACCGGAGCCGCGACGGGCGTGTCGGCACCTGTGCCGGCCGAGTGGCCCTACCGGAGCCGCCGGATTCCTGCGCAAGATGATCGGTTCCAGGTCCAGGATGGACCTGGAGACATCCGGAGGAGTTGCATGTCGGGTCGATTCGGGAGTGGGTGTGCTGCGCTCGCGATCTGCGGGGTCGCTGCGTTCACGAGCGGGACGGACGCGGTCGAGGCCGCGGAGCCGCCGCCGGCGGAGGTGCGGGTGGTGGATGCTGCGGGGACGGTGGGTGAGTTCGCGTCGTTGGTGCTCGATGGGGCGGGGAATCCGGTGGTGGCGTATTTCGACGAGACGACTGGTGATCTGAAGTTGGCGCACTGTGGTGATCCGTTGTGTGACGGAGCGACGAGTCCGGTCGTGCTCGACAGCGATGGCGGCACCGATCCGTCGCTGGCGCTCGACGCGTCGGGCCACCCCGTCGTCAGCTTCTACGGGCCGGGTCGAGGCGATCTCGAGGACCTCGGGGCGCTGATGCTGATGCGATGCGACGATCCCGACTGCATCGGCGACGTCGCGGTGGTGCTCGACGACAGCGGTGACCTCGGGTTGGGTTCGTCGCTGGCGCTCGACGCCGATGACCAGTACTCGATCGCCTACCACAACGGAACCGACAACGGGTTCGGGGGGCTTGCGGTGCTGGCGTTCGGAGAGCGCTTCCACGTCGAGACCGGGGACTTCCAAGTGGGTCCATCGATGTCGATGGCACTCGGCAGCGAGGACGACGTCGCCATCGCGTACGTCACCGAACCTCCGAACAGCGGACTGTACTTCGCTCGCTGCGACGGCCCGATCTGCGAGGGTCGGCTCGTCGATCCTGCCGCTTCCCAACTCGGCACCTCGGTCTCGATGCAGCTCGATGACAACGGCTGGCCGGTCATCGCCTACCACGATCGTGCGGATGGCGACCTCAAGATCGCCCGATGCACCAACGGCTTCTGCGCTCCGGAGGACCGTTCGGTGACGATCGACCCGCTCGACCCGGTTCCGGGCCTGCCGATCGTCATCAGTGTGAGCGGGTGGCCCGACACCTGCTCGGAGGTCGAACTCGACTACCTCGACGGGAGCGTGGCCCCGAACGACGCAGGGGAGGTCCTCGGCTCGTGGGGAACGCTCGAACTCGATGCTGGCGCCGGCACGGCGACGGTCATCGCGCCCTCACAACCCGAGGAGTACAACCTCCGAGTCAGCGGTGCGGTCCTCACCTGCGGGGAGCCGTACTACAGCTCCGACTTCTTCGTGGGCTTCCCCCCTCCGCCGCAACCTGCCGGGACGATCAGTCCGATGTGGCTCAACAGCGACGGCGTGCTGGCGATCGACGTCCGAGCGGACGGGTGGCCGGGCGCGTGCCCGTCGCTCGACGTGAACATCAGTGGTCCCCTCGGGATCGCCAACGTGGCGCCGACGACGGTGTTCGTCGGCACGATCCAACTCGTCGACGGAGCGGGAACCCTGCGCAGCCCCGCCTCCGTGCTCGATGGCATCGACGGATGGAGAAGCGTCGACCTGTGGGACGTCACGGCGTCCGGTCCGGTCGAGCAGTGCCAGGGCGCGTACACGACCGAACTCGGCCGCGCCCCGGTCACCACCCTTCCCGCCACCGGCGCAGCACGCTCGGCGATCCCCGTCGCGCTATGCGCACTCTTCGGCGGCATGGTCCTGCTCGCGATCAGTCGTCGTCGCGTGCCGTGACGCACGGCGCGATCGCGAGCGCGGTCGACGTCGCCACCGCACCACGGGAAACGACCACGAGACGGCGCTGGACCGGTCGCCCGATCCGGCCGACCGGCCGACCCGAGATCGAGCCCGACTGCCGTCACTCATCGGCACCTGTCGACGACGGATCGTGACCCGGGCACCGGGCGGTCCGTGAACGATCGGCCGGGGCTCGCCCGCCGCCGGGAGGTCGATATCGCGCGTGCGGGATCCAGCGTGCAGAATCGGCACGTGGCGGCGTCGATCCGACTTCGGGTGCTCGGACCGGTGGTGGCCGAGCACGGGTCGCCGCGTCCCGACGTGACGGTCGGTCGGCCCGCCCACCGGCGTCTGCTCGCGATCCTCGCGCTCGACGCCGGTGCCCGGGTGCGCACGGACGAGCTGATCGACCGCTTCTGGCCCGACGGTCCGCCGGCGACCGCGAGAGGTGCGATCCACACCCACGTCTCGGCGGTCCGCAACCTGCTGGGCCAGGACGCCATCGTCACCGACGGAGACGCATACCGGTTGGACACCTCGGTGGTCGACGTCGATGCCGTCGAGTTCGTCCACCTCGCCGCATCGGCGCGCGGCGCCGCGGACCGCGGTGACTGGCACGAGGCGCTGCAGGCGTGCGACGCCGCGCTCGCACTTCGGCGCGGCGCACCCTTCGGCGACCTCGACGGTGAGCACTTCGCACAGCCCACGATCGTGCGGCTGGACGAGTCGACCATCGAGCTGCACGAGACCCGGGCCGTGGCGTTGATCGAGCTCGACCGCCCGGCGGACGCGGTCGTCGAGCTGGAGGGGCTGGTCCTCGAGTACCCGCTCCGCGAGCGTCTGTGGGAGTGCCTCATGGTGGTCCGTTGTCGCCTCGGTCGTCACACCGAGGCGCTGCGCGCCTATCAGCAGCTCGCTGCGAACCTGGCCGAAGCCGGGCTCGAACCGGGCCACGACGCGACGCGACTCGAGCAGCGCATCGCGTTGCGCGACCCGATGCTGCCGACGCCGTGGAGCGTGGGTCGGCGCACGGTCGACCACGTCGCCGACACGGCCCCACGCAAGCTGGTCGAACGGGCCGATCAACTGCAACGGCTGCACGAGTCGGCGGTGACGGCGGCCGGCGGCCGAGGCCACACCGTGCTCGTGATCGCCGAAGCCGGTGGCGGCAAGACGGCGCTGCTCGATGCGTTCCGTGCGACGCTCGAGGCCGGCGAGTGGCACCAGGGGCTCTGCGAGTCGCTGTTCGTCCCGCGCGTGATGGGCCCGATGCTGGACATCGCCGCGGACCTCGGCATCGCGGTGGCGTCCCCGACGTCCGATCCGGAGCCGAGTCGAGAGGAACTGCTGCGCGCACTGCTGCGGCACGCGTCGTCGGACCAGCATCGCGACCTCCCGCTCGTCGTGGTGGTCGAGGACGTGCACTGGGCCGACGAGGCAACGCTCGACGTCGTCCGACGGCTCGCCCGCCGGATCGGGTCGCTGCCCGTACTGCTCGTCCTCACCTGCCGCGATTCCGGCGCCGATGTACCAGCGGCCGTCGAGCAGGTCGTCGCCGAGCTGATGCGCGTACGCGGGACGCGACGGCTCGATCTCGCCCCGCTCACGGCAGCGGGATGCGCCGAGCTCAGCGCGGGGACATCGTGGAATCCTGCCGCGCTCCACGAGCTGACGGGCGGCAACCCGTTCTTCGTGACCGAGCACCTGGCCGCCGGGACGCACGACACGCCGAGGAGCGTGCGTGATGTCGTTCGGGCACGCCTGACCGGCGCTCCGGCGGACGTGCGGCGGTCGGTCGAGCTCGCAGCGCTGATCGGGACCTCCCTGTCCGCCGAGATCGCAGCGGCGTTCGACGAGTTCGACGCCGAGGTCGAACGTGAACTCGTGAGGCGTCGGGTGCTGGTCGACGAGCCCGACGGGGTGCGGTTCCGTCACGAGATCACTCGTCAGGTCGTGATCGACGACACCCCGGCGCGTCGCCGTCGCAGCCTGCACCGCACCATCCTCGACGTCCTGGCGGAGCTGACCCCGGATGACGATCCGCGTCTCGCCTTCCATGCCCACGGCGCCGGCGATCGAGTGGCGTGCCTGCACTACTCGCGTCGCGCCGCGGCGGCAGCGAGACGGGCCGGATCGATGAACGATGTGGTGGCGCACGTTCGGCGGGCGATCGCATCGCTGGACGACGGGATCACGATGACGCGCGGCGAGCTCCACGACGAGCTCGCGGACGCCCTCGGGCTGCTCGACCGGTTCGACGACTCGATGACGGCCCGGGGTGTGGCGATCGCCACGTGGAGCGCACTCGGTGACGATCTGCACGTCGCCGACTCGCTGCGACGAGGCGCCTGGGTCTGCTACGCCGCCGGCGACTCCGAGCGCGCGTTCGCCGACGTCGATCGTGCACTCGAGCTGCTCGAAGCGTTCGGGCCGACGCCCGAGCTCGCGTCGGCGCACGCCGCGGCCGCTCGTCTCCTGGGGTTCGCGGACGACACCGAGGCGGCCGTTCCGCACGTGCGCGCCGGTCTTGCGATCGCGGAACGACTGGGCCTGCAACCCACGCTCGCGGAGCTGCTCAACATCGAGGCCTGCTGCCTGGCGATGCTCGGCCGGCCGTGGGAGGCGGTGATGGCCCGGTCCCTCGAGGTGTCGCGATCGATCGCCGACGCACCGTTGACGGCCCGGGCCGACTACAACACGTTCCACCTGCGGGTGCTCGAGTCACGACTCGCCGACGCCGACGCCGACTTCGACGCCGCACTCGAACACGCCGACGACCATTGCCTCACGACCTACGTCGACGGTCTGCGTCGGCTGCGCGCCGTGTCGCTCGTCCAGCGCGGACTGTGGGACGACGCGGTCGAGATGGCGGGTGCCGATGATGCGTTCGACCGCTCCGTGCCGGCCCACGTGGCCGAGTGCGGCGTGGTCCTGGCCGTGGTCGCCGCCCGCCGGGGTGCACCACTCGAGGCCGCCCGTCTCGACGAGATGCTCGAGGCCGCCGAGGCGACCGCACAGCCGCAGTTCATCGTCCCGGCGCGGATCGCCCGTGCGGAGATCGCCTGGTTGCGGGGCGATCTCGACGCGGCATGGAACGAGCTCGGTCTCGCGCGCGACCTCGCCCCGACGCAGGTGCACCAGATCCGCGACATCGAGCTCTGGGCGCACCGGATCGGGCTCGGCGCGATGGGCACCGTGGTCACTGGGCCCGCTGCGCTCGAGATCGCCGGCCGCCACGACGAGGCGGTGACCGCCTGGAGCCGGCACGGCTGCCCGTACGACGCAGCGATGGCGCTGCTCGGCGCCGGCGACGAGGCGTCGTTGCGGTCCGCGATCGAGCGCTTCGAACGGCTGGGCGCCGCCGCCACTGCGGAGGTCACGCGGGAGAAGCTGCGTACGGTCGGCGCATGATCGATCGCCGGGCGGCTCGTCGACCGACGCGCACATC
>JAUHYJ010000555.1 GCA_030425785.1 Acidimicrobiia bacterium
GCCGTGGCGGACGCCACCGATCAGGGTGAGCTCGTCGACCTCGAACCGCTGGCGCGGGCCGCGGCCGTAGCCGAGCCGGCGGCGGGCCATCTCGGCCTGGATCTCCTCGACGGTGATCTCGAGGCCTGCGGGCAGACCTTCGAGCACGACGACGAGCGCCTGTCCGTGCGATTCGCCAGCCGTCAGGAACCGAAGCATCGCAGCGAGGCTATCGGGCCGACCGAAGGGGTGGCCCGATCGCTTCGCTAGCGCGCCTCGCCGGTGACCACCCGGTCGAGCACGTCGGCCAGTGTCGTCGGGCACGTGAACATCGGCCAGTGACCGCTGTCGACGTCGACGTATTCGACCGTCCCGGCGCGTCCGGTGCCGCGCACCAGCTCGGGGATGTCGCCTGACTCGACCCAGCCGATGATGTCGTCCGGCCCGAACTCCGGGCACACGACCGTGACCGGCACGGCGAAGCGGCGCTCGTCGGTGAGCCGAACCGTCCCGGCGGCCACGCCGGTCGGTACGGGCACGGCAGCGGCGGCGATCCGGTCGCGCCCCACCTCGTCGAGGTCGGCGCTGTCGGGGCCGTCGAAGGGCTCCCAACCCGGAAACGGCATGCCCGCGTCGCCGATCTCGAAGAAGTTCGCGTACTCGGCGCCGTCGGCGGTGGGGAACCCACCGATCATCACGGCGCGAGCGACGCGGTCGGGCCGCCGATCGGCAGCGAGCCAGGCGAGGGTCGCAGCCGCCGAGTGTCCGACGACGACCGGGTCGACCGCCCGGTCGACTGCGGCGAGCACCGCCTCGATCTGATCGTCGAGCGTCGCGTCGCGGTCGCCGTCGTCCACGCCGGGGAGCGGGAGCGGTGTCGCACGGTGCCCCCTGGCCTCGAGCTCGCGTGCCGTGGTGTCCCAGGCGTCGGCGGTGAGCCACAGCCCGGCGATGAGGATGATGTCCATGCCCGCGACGCTACGACGCAATCAGGACGTAGATCGTCCGCATATCGTCGGGACGTGATGGAAGGGGCGGCCGACTCGAGGACGACGACGGCACGTGCGCTGCGGATCCTCGAGGCGATCCAGCTCGATCCGGGAGTGTCCGCCGACGCCCTGGCCGCGCGCACCGGGATGAGCGACCGGGCCGTGCGACGCCACGTCGCCACGCTCCGCGACGCCGGCATGCCGATCGAGTCGTCGCCCGGCCGGTACGGCGGCTACTGGCTCGGTCGGGGCGGCGATCGCCCACCGCCGCTGGTGTTCACACGGCTCGAGACGCTGGGGCTCGTCATGGCCGTGCTCGACGGGCACCACGCCGCCGCCGATGACGCCGATCCGGCCGGCGCGGCCGTCGGCAAGTTGATCGCCTCGCTGCCCGAGACGATTGCCCGCAGCGCGGCGACGGTCCGCCGCCACGCACGCGCTGCACCCGATCCGCACGCCGCCCGCCCCGACGCCGCCATCACCGCGACGCTGGTCGACGCGATCGCCGGCCACAGACGGCTCGCGCTCCGCTACCGCACGGCTGCGGGACACGAGCGCACCTTCGAGGTCGATCCGTGGGCCGTGGTCGTGCGCCACGGACGGTGGTATCTGGCGTGCCACTCGCTGGACGTCGGTGCCGAGCGCTCGTACCGCGTCGATCGCATCGTCGGCGCCGAGGCCATGGCCGTCGGCATCGTGCATGGGCCGCCCGACGACTTCGACCCCGTCGACTGGCTCGATCGTCATCTCGGTCAGGGCTGGCCGCTGCGGACACACGTCGAGTTCGACGCGCCGGCCGCCGTCGTCCGCCCGTGGCTGCCGACGGCGGCGGGAACCCTCGAGTCGTCGGCCGACGGGCGGTCGTGTGTCCTGCGCGGCACGACGAACAACCCGACGATGTACGCCGGTGAGTGGTTGGCGGCGATCGACGTGCCGCTCCGCGTGATCGGTGGCGACGAACTCCGGGCGGCCGTCGCCCGACTCGCAGGCAGGCTCGGCGACGCGCTGACCTGACCACCGAGCGCGGCGTGTCCCGTCAACGGGTGGCGAGCTCGGCCTCGGCGGCGGCGCGCAGCACCGCCGGGTCGGGCCGCAAGCCGGTCCAGAGCTCCTGTTGGAGGACGGCTTGGTGGACGAGCATGCCCAGGCCGTCGACGACGTGAGCGCCCTCGTGTCGAGCGGCTCGCAGCAGCGCCGTCTCGAGCGGGTGGTACACGATGTCGGCGACGACCAGATCGGCCCGCAACCAAGCGGGTCCGAGCGGCAGGTCATCGGTCCCCATGCCGATCGACGTGGCGTTCACCAGGAGGTCGGCCTGGGCGACGTCGTCGATCACGCCGACGTGGGCGACGTCGGACAAGCGGGCTGCCTCGGTGGCGGTCGCCGTCGTGCGGTTCACGATCGAGATGTCGTCGGCGCCGGCGCGACCGAGCGCGTCGACGATCGCACGCGCCGCTCCCCCGGCGCCGAGCACGACCACCCGCATCCCGACCACGTCGTGCCCCGCGGCCACGACCGAGTCGACGAAGCCGCGCCCGTCGGTCGACGCCCCGAACGTGGTTCCGTCGTCGCGCAGCACCACGGTGTTCACCGACCGCAGCGCGCGCGCTGCCGGGTCGACGTCGTCGACCGCTCCGGCCGCCTGCTCCTTGTGCGGCATGGTGACGGCGAAGCCGCCGATGTCGAGCACCGCCATCGACCCGATCGCTGCGGCAGCCCCACCCGGCACGATGTCGAACGTCACGAACCGCCAGTCGAGCGCAGCTGCGGCGAACACGGCGTTGTGCATCGCGGGCGACAGCGAATGCCGGACCGGGTGTCCGATGACCGCCGCCAGTCGCGTCACAACAGGCCGCGCCGGCGGGCGATCTCGATGTTCGCCTCGTGCTGTTCGAGCGTGGCGGCGAAGGCGTGCCCGCCGTCCTCGGTCGCGATCACGTAGTAGAGGTAGAGGCAGTCGCGCGTCGGGTCCTCGAGCTCCTGGCAGATCGGGTCACCGGGCGGCGGGTTCGGGGCCGGGTTGAGGGCGGCCTCGATCGACGCCCGACCGGGGTTGGCGATCGGCGTCGGCGGGAGACCCGGGTTGAGGTACGTGTTGTACGGGCCCGGCGTACTTCGCAGGATCGCGAAATTGG
>JAUHYJ010000556.1 GCA_030425785.1 Acidimicrobiia bacterium
TGATCGGCCCGCCGCCGAGACGTCCGCCGATACCGGCGCCGTCGACCTCGACGTGACCGGCATGACGTGCGCCGCCTGTGCGGCGCGCATCGAGCGCAAGCTCAACAAGCTCGACGGTGTCACCGCCACCGTCAACTACGCCACCGAACGCGCGCGGATCACCGTCGCCGACGCCCGGCCGGTCAGCGAGCTCATCGAGACGATCGAGGCGACCGGCTACGGCGCGCACGAGCCGACGCCTGACGCGCCCGAGGCCGATCGCGTCGCCGAGCTGCGGCGTCGTCTCATCGTCGCCGTCGTGCTCGGCGTGCCGGTGCTGCTGCTGTCGATGGTGCCGCCGCTCCAGTTCGACGGATGGCAGTGGGTCGCGCTCGTCCTCGCCACCCCCGTCGCCACATGGGCGGCGTGGCCGTTCCACCGGGCGATGGCGCTCAATCTCCGGCACCGGGCGGCCACGATGGACACGCTGATCTCGGTCGGGGTCACCGCGGCCTACCTGTGGTCGCTGTGGGCGCTGCTGTTCACGCATGCCGGCGACATCGGGATGGAGATGTCGATGTCGCTCGACGTCGGCGCCGCCGACGGCGAGCCGCACATCTACCTCGAGGTCGCATCCACCGTCGTCGCGTTCATCCTCGCGGGCCGCTACTTCGAGGCGCGAGCGAAACGCCGGTCGGGCGACGCGCTGCGTGCGCTGCTCGAGCTCGGCGCCAAGGACGTGGCGGTGGTCGACGCCGACGGCACCGAGCGACGGATCCCGGTCGAGCAACTCGCAGTCGGCGACCGCTTCGTCGTGCGCCCGGGCGAGAAGATCGCCACCGACGGCGTCGTCGTCGACGGGACCTCGGCGATCGACCGCTCGCTCGTCACCGGCGAGAGCGTCCCGGTCGAGGTCGAGCCGGGCGACGCGGTGACCGGCGCCACGGTCAACGCCGACGGTCGACTCGTGGTCGAGGCGACCCGGGTCGGCGCCGACACCCAGCTGGCCCAGATGGCCAAGCTGGTCGAGGACGCCCAATCGGGCAAGGCTCCCGTCCAGCGCCTCGCCGACCGGGTGTCGGCAGTGTTCGTCCCGGTCGTCATCGTGTTGGCCGTCGTGACCCTGATCGGCTGGCTCGTCGCGACCGGCGAGGCGCAGCGCTCCTTCGCCGCCGCGGTCGCCGTGCTGATCATCGCGTGCCCGTGCGCGCTCGGGCTCGCCACCCCGACCGCCCTCCTCGTCGGCACCGGGCGTGGTGCCCAGCTCGGCATCGTGATCAAGGGGCCCGAGATCCTGGAAGAGACCCTGCAGGTCGACACGATCGTGCTCGACAAGACGGGCACCGTCACCACCGGCACGATGCAGCTCGTCGACGTGGCAGCCCGACCGGAGACCGGGGCCACCGTCGACGAGGTGCTCCGGATCGCGGCGTCGCTCGAGGCGCCGAGCGAACATCCGATCGCGCGGGCGATCGTCGTCGGGGCGGCCGAGCGTGGGGTCCGGCCGGTGCCGGTCGACGCCTTCGTCAACCTGCCCGGTTCGGGCGTGACCGCGTCGATCGACGGGGTGGCCTACGAGATCGGTCGACCGACCGCTGACGCGATGTTCGGAGGTGCGCACACGATCGTCGAGGTCCGACGCGCCGGTGAACGACCGGCGATCCTCGGTCACGCCGCCGTGGCCGACACCCCGAAGCCCACGTCCGCTGCGGCGATCGAGCGGTTCCGCGAGCTCGGTCTCGAACCCGTACTGCTCACGGGCGACAACGAGGTCACGGCCCGGTCGATCGCCACCCAGGTCGGCATCGACGAGGTACGCGCCGAGGTCATGCCCGCCGACAAGGTCGATGTCGTGCGCGACCTGCAAGCGGCCGGCCGCATCGTGGCGATGGTCGGCGACGGTGTCAACGATGCCGCCGCGCTCGCGCAGGCCGACCTCGGCATCTCGATGGGCAGCGGCACCGACGTCGCGATCGAGGCGAGCGACCTCACGCTCGTCCGCGACGATCTGCTCGCCGCCGCCGACGCGATCCGGTTGTCCCGGCGCACGCTCGGCACCATCAAGGTGAACCTGTTCTGGGCGTTCGCGTACAACGTGCTCGCCATCCCGCTCGCGATGTCGGGCCGGCTGTCGCCGGCGATCGCCGGTGCCGCGATGGCGTGCTCGAGCGTCTTCGTCGTCACGAACAGCCTGCGATTGCGTCGCTTCTCACCCGTGGCGGCCTCGGCCTGATCGGGCGCGGCTGGCCGAGCAGATCACCGCGCTCGGTGCTGTGTGCCCTCGCCCCAGGTGATCACCACGAGCCGGGCGATGCCGAGCGCGTCGGCGGTGTGCCACGTCCCGGCCGGCACGACGACGTAGTGGGGCGCAGCGACGTCGACGTGCGTCACGTGCCGGCCGTCGTCGAGGTGGAACCGCACCTCGCCGGCGGTGACGAGGATGACCTCGTCCCCGACGGGATGCATCTCCCACGAATCCCAGTCCGACGACATCTCGAACGACGTGATCAGCCGACCGGTGTGCAGTTCGCTTCGCTCGTCGATCGACGCCCAGAACTCGGGCGTGACCTCCACCGTCGTGACCGTGACGTCGGTGCCGAGGTGCACGTACGCCCGGTCCGGGTGGCGTGGTGTGACCATCCGGCCAGTCTGGTCGTTCGGGGTGCGGCCGTCGAGCGCGCGGTGCCGTGCGCGCCCGGCCGCGATCGGGCAGGATGCCGGTGATGGGCGTGCGCGACCACATCGACCGCAAGGCGAACGAGTGGGTCGGCCGGCTGGTGGCCCGGCTGGGTCCGGACGACGCGATCCGATTCGGGAACAGCCTGTTGGCGACGATCGACGACGTGTCGGCCAGCCGGTGGGACGCGGCGAAGGAGCGAGCCGCCTCGCTCGACGGGAGCATCCGGCCCGAGCGGGTCGAAGCGCTCACCCGCTCGATGGCGCGCGAGCTCGGCACCGCCGGCGCCGCCGCCGGCGCCGCGGCGGCGGCACCGATGGTCGGGACCGGTGCCACGCTCATGGCGACCCTCACGGAGCTGGCCTGGTTCACCGGCCGCGCCGGTGACCTCGTGCTCACGATCGCAGCGATCCACGGCCGCGACGACCCGTCGGTCGACGAGCGC
>JAUHYJ010000557.1 GCA_030425785.1 Acidimicrobiia bacterium
TGCCGGCCGACGCGCTGCTCGGCCCCGAACACGGGGGCTGGGCCGTGGCGATGGGCGTGCTGCAGGACGAGCGCGGCTCGGCCGGTGCCGCCGGGGTCATCTCGCTCGAACGACGACTGGCGGAGCTCGCCACCGTCGGCACGACCGATCCGGTCGCACAGGACGCCCTGTGCGGCCTGCTGGCTCGCGGCCATGCCCTGCGCACCCTGCTGCTGCGGGGTGCCGGCGACCCGGCGCTCGCGCCCGCCGCCAAGTTGCTGCGCACCGAACTCGACGTCGACGCACTGTCGCTCGAGGCCGCGCTGGCCGGCCCGGCCGCCACCCTGACCGGCGATCTGATCGACCGATTGCTCTACGCGCCCGGGATGAAGCTCGGTGGGGGCACGAGCGAGATCCAGCGCAACATCATCGGCGAGCGGCTGCTCGGGCTCCCGCGCGAGCCGCGCTGACGCGCTGCGAGGTCAACGCTCGAACCAGGCGGCGAGGCGTTCGTTCCAGGCGTCGTCGTTCGGCATCGGCCGACCGTCGAGTTCGAGGATCGGCGCACCGAGCCGACCGGACGACACGAGCCACGCCTGGTCGACGCCGGGCAGCTCGACGACGGGGATGAGCTCGTACCCGACGTCGACGCCGTCGGCCTCCGCGGCGTCGAAGATCGCCGCCTGCGTGATCGAGCGCAGCACGCCGGTGCCGTCGTGGCGCGTGGTCCGCAGCCGGTCGCCGACGCGCCAGATCAACGCCGAGCGGGGCGCCTCGAGCGCGAAGCCGTCGGTCGAGGTGAAGAGCACGTCGTCGACGCCACGACGTCGCGCCTCGCGGCCGGCGGCCATGTTCATCGCGTACGACACGGTCTTCACCCCACCGAGCAGCCACGGGGCGTCGGCGAAGGCGTCCGACGGTCGACCGATCGGCAGGGTCGCCGCCGTCACCCCGGTGCGCTGTCGCATCGTGGCCGCGTCCATCGGGAACACGGTCACGATGCCCGTCGGTGGATCGTTCGGGGCGATCTCGCGCCCGCGGGTGAGCTCCCAGCGGATCACGCCCTCGCCGGGCCGCCGCCACGCGCCGAGCGCGGCCTCGAGCAGCTCGCGCCACGCCGGCTCGTCGAACGGGATCTCGAGCTCGGCGGCCGAGCGGGCCATCCGGGCGAGATGGGCGTCCAGGTGATCGGCACGGGCCACCCCGTCGTCGCCGACGACGACGCGCGTCGCCTCGAAGCAACCGTCGCCCCGGGTCAGGCCCAGGTCGTCGCCGCACAGCACGGGTGCGTGCGGATCGGCGACGACGCCCTCACCCATCACCGCCACGACCCGGTCCTGCTGCACCGGTCCAGCGTACGCGGCACCGTCCCGCGGCGGCCGGATCGGATCGCTCACCTCGTCGTCGACTCGTGCCGATGAACGCACATGGACATCGCGGGAGTTCATGCATCGGTGCTCGACGAGGCCGTCGTCGCCGAGATCGCCGCCATGCGCGATCCGGTCCTCCGGAACCTCTGGATCACCCAGACCTACGCGGAGCTGGCCGACCGGCTGCTCGGCGCGCTGCACACCGACCAGACCTGGTGCACGTTCGCCGTCTGGGCGTCGGACACCGCGGGCGTGTCGATCCGCAGCCAGGAACTGCCGCACGGCGTGACCGAGCTGCTCGACGGCGCCGGTCACCACGTCGATGCGATCGTCGAGCGCAGCGGCGACCACCATCCGCTCGTCGGTTGGCTCGCGGCACCGCTCCGCCACGCCCACGTCGAGGCGCTGGTGCATCGTGCCCTCGGTCAGGTCAGCGACCACATCGCGCACGGCAACGCGCTCGTGTACGCCGAGCTGGCGCCGCTCTTCGTGCGCCTCGTCGATCGGTTGGACGCCGACGGGCCGCCGCCGGCCGACCGTGTCGACGCGCTGCTCGGCGACATCGGCGTGCCGACGCTGGCCGACGAGCCGCTCGTGCACACCGCGTTCCGGTCGTACGCCGCCGCTGCGGGCACGGCGGACCCCGCCGAGCGCGCCCAGTTCGTGCTGACGGCCAACGTCGCAGCGGTCCTGCACGAGCAGCAACGGCTGCAGGACGACATCGCCGCGTCCCTCGACGCCGGCCTCGTCGACGTCGCCGGCGAGATCGACGGTCTGTTCCACCGCCTGCTCCCCGCGCCACTGCGGAAGATCCTCGTGGCTCGCACCGTCGCCCGCGTCGCCGACCACGTCGAGGCGCTGTGGGATCACGTGGCGACCCGCCTGCTGATGACCATGCAGACCCCGACCGAGACCCTGCACCTCGGCGTCGACGTGCCGGCCCCGCTCGGCGCACCCCTGTTCCCCGAGCTGCTCGAGCGACTCGATCATCCGCCACTGGTCGACCTGATGATGCAGTGGGATCGCACACGCGGCACCGGACGCGGCTCGGGTGCGCGCGACTGGTCACGCCTGCACGACCGGATGGGCTACATCGTCAACCTCTTCCGCAGCCGCCAGCAGGTGCTGGAGCTGACCACACCGCCGTTCGACGCCGATCAGTTGGCAGCGATGGCCGACGGTCGGGTGCCGGCCGACGTGTGGTCGGCACGACCGCCGAGCTAGACCCGGTCGGCGAGGTGGGTCGGGATCCGGAACGCGGGCCGATCGCCGTGACGCATCTCGGCGAGCACGCCCTCCATCAGATGCCGGCCGACGTACTCGCTCCAGCGGGCGTGCGCCGGGTGCTCGCTCGACCCGCGCGTGAGCACGCGGGTCACCCGGTTCAGCACCGGGAACAGGTGGCGTGACCAGTTCGCCGGTGCGATCCCGATCAGGTCGGCGACGTCGTCACCGAGGAAGTGCCGGAACGTCGTCGGCAGGATCGGGCCGACAAGGCGTGGCATGTGCCGGTGGGCCTGATCGACGAGCGCCTGGGTCATGGCGACGCCGGAGGCGCACCGGGCCTGTTGCCGCGACCGGATCAGCCGGTACAGCTCGGTCGCCGACGCGCGGTCCCTCGGCAGCAGTCTCGGATCGACGCCGAGGTGGTGACCGATCAGGCGCCACATCTGCAGGTGGTCGTCGACCTCGGCGTCGGTGTACACGACCCCGCTCGCGTCGAATGCGTCGTAGACCGCCA
>JAUHYJ010000558.1 GCA_030425785.1 Acidimicrobiia bacterium
CCCCGGCGAACAGCAGGCTCGCGACCGCGCCCGCCAGCACGTACACCGGCGGGTACCGATCGAGCAGCAGTACGACGATGGTCGCCGCGAGCACGGCGAGCGTCACCCAGGCGTCGGTGCCCACGATCTCACCCGCCCGGGTCGCTCACGGTCGTCACACTCGTCAGTCGACGATGCCCTGGGCCCGGAGCTGGGCGATCACTGCGTCGGCGGCGTCCTCGGGCGTCACCGACGTCGTGTCGACGCGCACCTCGGGTGACTCGGGTGCCTCGTAGGGCGAGTCGATCCCGGTGAAGTTCGTCAGCTCGCCGGATCGCGCCTTGGCGTACAGCCCCTTCGGATCGCGCCCCTCGGCGACGGCGAGCGGCGTGTCGACGAAGACCTCGACGAACTCGCCGTCGTCGACGCGCGACCTGGCGAGGTCACGCTCGGCCCGGAACGGCGAGATGAACGAGACGAGCACCACCAGGCCGGCGTCGACCATCAGCCGCGACACCTCGGCGATGCGGCGGATGTTCTCGACGCGATCGGCGTCGGTGAAGCCGAGGTCGCGGTTGAGACCGTGACGGACGTTGTCGCCGTCGAGCAGGTACGTGCGCACCCCCAGGGTGTGCAGCTTCGACTCGACGATGTTGGCGATCGTCGACTTGCCCGACCCGGACAGGCCGGTGAACCACACGACACCGGGCTGGTGGCTGTTCATCTCGGCCCGGGCGGCCTTGTCGACCTTGACCTCCTGCCAGTGGATGTTGTGCGATCGGCGCAGCGCGAAGTGCAACAGGCCGGCACCGACCGTGTTCTGGGTGAGCTTGTCGATGATGACGAACCCGCCCATCTCCCGGTTGGCCACGTAGGGGTCGAACGGGATCGGTCGGTCGAGGCTGACGTTGCAGACGCCGATCTCGTTGAGCTCGAGCGTGTTCGCCGCCAGGTGATCGAGGTTGTTCACGTCGATCCGGTACTTCGGGTTGCCGATCGTGACCCCCACCGTGCGGGTGCCGATCTTCATCAGGTACGGCCGGCCGGGCAGCATGCCGTCCTCGTGCATCCAGACGACGTGGGCCTCGAACTGGTCGGCGACCTCGGCCGGTGCGTCGGCCGCGCACAGCACGTCGCCGCGGCTGGCGTCGATCTCGTCGGCGAGCGTGATGGTCACCGATTGGCCGGCGATCGCCTCGTCGAGGTCGCCGTCCATCGTGACGATCCGGTCGACGGTCGACGTCGTGCCGGACGGCAGCACGCGCACCGGGTCGCCGGGGCGGATCGAGCCGCCGACGATCCGGCCGGAGAACCCGCGGAAGTCGAGGTTCGGCCGGTTCACCCACTGCACGGGCATCCGGAACGGGCCGTCGGCGGTGTCGTCGTCGACCTCGACCGTCTCGAGGTACCCCATCAGCGTCGGGCCGTGGTACCAGTGGGTGTGCGGGCTCGGTGCGATCACGTTGTCGCCCTTCAACGCCGAGAGCGGGATGAACGTGATGTCGTCGAGCCCGACGCGCATTGCGAAGTCCCGGTACTCCTGCTCGATCGCCTGGAACACATCGTGCGAGTAGTCGACGAGATCCATCTTGTTGATCGCGACGACCACCCGCTTGATGCCGAGCAGCGAGACCAGGAAGCTGTGGCGCCGGGTCTGGGTGAGCACGCCCTTGCGGGCGTCGACGAGGATGACGGCGACGTCGGCGGTCGACGCGCCGGTCACCATGTTGCGGGTGTACTGCTCGTGGCCGGGTGTGTCCGCCACGATGAACTTGCGGCGCTCGGTCGAGAAGAAGCGGTAGGCGACGTCGATGGTGATGCCCTGCTCGCGTTCGGCCGACAGGCCGTCGAGCAGCAGTGCGAAGTCGAGGTCGCCGCCCTGCGTGCCGACCTTCGCCGAGTCGGCCTCGAGTGCCGTGAGGTGGTCCTCGAACACGAGGTGCGATTCGTAGAGCATGCGACCGATGAGGGTCGACTTGCCGTCATCGACGCTGCCGCACGTGATGAAGCGGAGCAACGACTTGTACTGGTGCGAGACGAGATACGCCTCGATGTCGTCGGCGATGAGATCGGATGCGTGCGCCATCAGAAGTACCCCTCCTGCTTCTTCTTCTCCATCGAGGCGGCACCGTCGAAGTCGATGATGCGACCCTGCCGCTCCGAGGTGGTGGCGAGCAGCATCTCCTGGATGATGCCCGTGAGGCTGTCGGCGTCGCTCTCGATGGCGCCCGACAGCGGGTAGCAGCCGAGGGTGCGGAAGCGGACGTTCTTGATCATCGGCTCCTCGTCCTCGCCGAGCGGCATCCGGTCGTCGTCGACCATGATGAGCACGCCGTCGCGGTCGACGACCGGCCGAGGCGCGGAGAAGTACAGCGGCACGATCGGGATCTGCTCGAGATGGATGTACTGCCACACGTCGAGCTCGGTCCAGTTCGAGATCGGGAACACCCGCAGCGTCTCGCCCTGGCTGCGGCGGGCGTTGTAGAGCGACCACAGTTCGGGGCGCTGGCGCTTCGGATCCCACTGGTGCTGCGCCGAGCGAACCGAGAAGACCCGCTCCTTCGCGCGCGACTTCTCCTCGTCGCGACGGGCGCCGCCGAAGCAGAGGTCGAAGCGGTTGGCGTCGATCGCCTGCTTCAGGCCCTCGGTCTTCCACATGTCGGTGTGCAGTGCCGAGCCGTGGTCGAACGGGTTGATGCCGCGCTCGACGCACTCGGGGTTCTGGTGCACGATCAGATCCATCCCGATCTCGCGTGCGGTGCGATCGCGGAAGTCGTACATGGCCGAGAACTTCCAGGTGGTGTCGACGTGGACGAGCGGGAACGGCGGCACCGAGGGGAAGAACGCCTTGCGGGCCAGGTGCAACATGACCGAGCTGTCCTTGCCGATCGAGTACAGCATCGCCGGCCGCTCGCTCTCGGCGACGGCCTCGCGCATGATGTGGATCGCCTCGGCCTCGAGCCGCTGCAGGTGCGTCAGTCGTCCTGCGGGGACGGCGTCGGCCGTCGCGGCGGCACTCGTGCCGGTGGCGGTCGTACTGGTGTTCATGGATGCTCCAGAGGGGCCTCGGGGTCGGAACGAACCGGCAGTCGAGCCGGGCGTGATGCGT
>JAUHYJ010000015.1 GCA_030425785.1 Acidimicrobiia bacterium
CGCCGCCTGGGCGAGTGGGAACAGCGTCGACGACGCCTCGACCGGCATCGGAGGGCGTCCGATCGCACCGAACACCTCGACCCGGGCCCCTGCGTCGACCGGCGCCAGCCCGGCCATGAGCGCCTCGACACGATCCTTCTCGTCGGCGGACGTGACCCGGACGTCGACGCGCACCCGCGCCTCGGCCGGCACCACGTTGTCGGCGGTGCCGACGTGTGCGACGGTCGGCGTGACCGTCGTGCCGGCGGCGGCGTCGCCGAACGTGGCGATCGTCAGCACCTGGTGCGACGCTTCGATGAGCGCGTTGACGCCGGATTCGGGTTCGAGCCCGGCGTGCGAGGCGCGACCGTGCACGACGACCTCGAAGGTGCCGGCGCCCTTGCGGCCCGTCTTGACCGCTCCCCCGTCGCCGGACGGTTCGAGCACCAGCACGTTGCCGCACGCCTGCGCGCGCTCCTCGAGCAGCTCGCGTGACGTGCGGGACCCGACCTCCTCATCGGAGGTGAACAGCATCTCGACCCCGGACGCGTCGTCGAGCTCGGCAACGGCGTGGATCGCCTGCACGATGCCCGTCTTCATGTCGAAGACACCAGGCCCCGTGAGCTTGCCGTCGGCGTGGGTGAACGGCCGCGTCGCCAGCGCGCCGAGCGGGAACACCGTGTCGTGGTGGCCGAGGATGAGCACCTGGGCGTCACCGCCGCCCGACCAGTGCACGTGCGGTCCGGCCGGCCCGTCGACGAGGGTCGCGGCGCGACCCGTCCGTTCCTCGATGAGCGCCGCGAGGCCCTGCGCCGACGCGGTGATCGCCGCCACGTCGAGCGACGGTGACTCGACCTCGACCAACCGGCGGATGTCGTCGATCAACTGCTGCTGCTCTGCCACCTGCGCCACCGTACCCGCCGACCATGATGGCGGGATGCGTCGCACCGCCGCACTGCTCGCCGTCACCCTGGCCCTCGCCGCGTGCTCGGGCGACGACGACGAGGCGGCGGCATCGACGACGACCAGTGCCGCAGCGCCGCCGACGACCACCGGCGAGCCCGAGACGGCCGAACCGTCGAGCTCGACGCCGACACCGTCCACCGCAGCGCCGCCGACCACGGAGCCCGATGCCGTCGCGCCCGACATCGACGCGCCGTTCGACGTGTCGCCCGGCGTCGAGCAGCTCACCATCACCGGCGGTGAGCCCGGCACGTTCGTCGGCCTCGTCCCCGGCGACGGCCCGGTCGCTCCGATGGATCCGGCGAGCGACATGGCAGGCGGCTACGTCGACGACTTCGGAGCCCTCGTGTTCCGCAACCTCGACAGCGAGGTCGACCACCGGCTACTCCTCGAGGAGGGCGTCACCGAGCCGTACGACGTGCTCGGGCGCGACGAGCATCCCGACCCCGCGTTCTTCGCCGAGCAGCGGCTGCCGACCGAGGGGCTCGGTTACATCGAGACCCGCGACGGCACGACACTGTCGGCGAGCGTGTGGCTCCCCGGCGCCGCCGACGCCGGCCCGTACCCCACCGTCGTCGAGTACTCCGGCTACACGCCGAGCGACCCCGAGTCGTCGACGTTCGCACCGCTCTGGAACGCGCTCGGGTACGCCTACGTCGGTGTGAACATCCGCGGCACCGGCTGCTCGGGCGGCTCGTTCCGCTACTTCGAGTACACCCAGAGCACCGACGGCTACGACGCGATCGAAACGGTCGCTGCCCAACCGTGGGTCCAAGGCAATCGCGTCGGGATGGTCGGCGTGTCGTACCCGGGCATCAGCCAGCTCTTCGTCGCCCGGACACAGCCGCCGAACCTGGCGGCGATCACCCCCTTCAGCGTCGTCGCCGACAGCGCCATCTCGACGCTCTACCCCGGCGGCATCCTCAACACCGGGTTCGCGGTGCCCTGGACGGCGGAGCGGATGGAGGAGGCACAGGCCAACGGTCAGCAGTGGGCCGTCGACCGGATCGACGCCGGCGACGAGACCTGCGAGGCGAACCAGCTCCTGCGGCTGCAGAACCCCGACCTGCTCGCCGAGATCACCGACAACCCCGACTGGACCGACGAGGTCGCGGGCGAGATCGCACCCCGCCTCTTCGTCGACCGGATCGAGGTGCCGACCTTCGTGGCCGGCGCGTGGCAGGACGAACAGACCGGCGGCCATTTCGCCACGATGCTCGACCGGTTCACCGGCACCGACCGGTTCTACGCCACCGTGACGAACGGGTTGCACACCGAGTCGATCGGTCCGGCGGTGTTCCCCCGTCTGCTCGAGTTCCTCGACCTGTACGTGGCCGAGCGCGTCCCCTCGCTCGCCGTCGCCCGCGGGATCGCACCGGTGCTGTCGGCACCGATCTTCGGAACGTCGGAGGTCGCGCTCCCCGCCGAGGACCGGTTCGCCGGGATGAGCTACGACGAGGCGCTCGCCGCCTTCGAGTCCGAGCCGCCGATCCGCGTGCTGTTCGAGGAGGGCGCCGCCGACGGGTTCCCCGCCCGCGCCCCCATGGCCCGCTTCGAAGCCGCGTTCGACGCCTGGCCGGTGCCCGAGGCCGAGACGGAGGTGTGGAACCTGTTCGGCGACGGCACCGACGGCGGCACGCTGGGATGGGACATCTACGGCGAGCCAGGTGATGCGACGACGTACGTCGCCGACCCCGCCGGCGCCCCGGCCACGTTCTACGACGGTTCGTCGTCGGGGATCTGGTCGGTCGACGTCACGTACGACTGGGTCGAGGGTTCGACCGGCACATTCGCGTCGTGGTCGACCGAGCCGCTGGCCGACGAGACCGTGGTGGTCGGCTCCGGCTCGGTCGACCTCTGGGTGACGTCCTCGACCGGGGACACGGACCTCGAGGTGACGATCACCGAGCTGCGGCCGGATGGCCAGGAGATGTACGTCCAGAGCGGCTGGCTGCGGGCGTCGCACCGTGAACTCGACGAGGACGCATCGACGGCGACACGTCCGGTCCACACCCATCGAGGGGATTCGGGGGCACTCCCGGACAGCGAGTTCGAGTTGGTGCGGGTCGAGGTGTTCCCGTTCGCTCACGTGTTCCGGGCGGGCTCACGCATCCGATTGATCGTCGATGCACCAGGTGGCAACCGGCCCGTGTGGGAGTTCGACACGATCGCCGCCGGCGAGGAGGTGACGATCGCACACGACGTCGACCACGTCTCGCGACTCGTCCTGCCGGTCGTCTCGACCGTCGACGCACCGGATGCCTACCCCGAGTGCGGCGCCCTCCGCGGCCAACCCTGCCGCCCCGACGCCGGCTCCTGACCCCTACCGCCCTTCGTTCTGGGCGGGAAACCGGACGTCAGGGCGTCCACAACTCCGACCAGAACCAGCGCCTCTCCGTTCTGGGCGGACAACCAGACGCCAGGCCGTCCACAACTCCGACCAGAACCAGCGCCTCTCCGTTCTGGGCGAACAACCAGACGCCAGGCCGTCCACAACTCCGACCAGAACACGGGTGGCCGGGGGCTGCGGGGTGGGGATGGCACCTGGTCGACCGCGGCCGCGTGTGGTCGACTGGTACGGATGAGCCAGCACTCGACGACCGGCGACCACCGCGCCGAGCTCGCCGAGTTCCTGCGCGCCCGCCGTGACGCCGTGACCCCCGAGCAGGTCGGGCTCCCCCGCGGCGCGTCACGCCGGCGCACACCCGGCCTGCGGCGCGAGGAGGTCGCCATGCTCGCGGGCGTCTCGCTCACCTGGTACACGTGGCTCGAGCAGGGTCGCCGCATCAACGCATCCGACGACGTGCTCGCCGCGATCGGACGGGCGTTGCGGCTCGACGAGGCCGGCATCGAGCACCTGCTCGCGATCGCGCAGCCGTCGACCGGCCCGGTCGACACGCCCCAGGAGGCGCCGACGGCACTCGTCCGGCTGATCGACGCACTCGACCCTGCGCCCGCATACGTCCTCGGGCCGCGCTGGGAGTTCCTCGCGTGGAACGCGGCGCAGGCGCGGCTGTACCCACGACTGGTCGAGCTCGACGGTCTCGAACGCAACCTCTTGTGGGTGCTGTTCGCCGACCCGTTCACGCGCGAGCTGATCGTCGACTGGGATCTGCACGCCAAGCAGGCGCTCGCCGAGTTCCGCGCCGGCACGACCGGTCTGCGCGGCGACCCCGAGTTCGCCGAGCTGGTCGACAAGTTGGAATCGGCGAGTGACGAGTTCGCCGCCTGGTGGCCCGAGCACGACGTGTCGGGCTTCGAGACGCGCATCCGTCGGTTCCGCCACCCGGCCGCCGGGCTGCTCACCTTCGAGTACCAGCAGTTGGCCCCCGTCGAGTGGCCGGCGCTGCGCGTGAACTGCCAGCTGCCGGTGCCCGGCGACGACAGCGCCGAACGCCTGGCCGTGCGCCACTACCTCGTCTGAACGGCCGGCACGGCGCCGGGACCCCGAAACACAGGGTTCACACCGCCGACCGAGGCCGTTCAAACGGATCGGTCACGATCGTCGAATGACCTCTCGGATCGCCGCCGCCGACCACCCGTCGCTGTTCGGAGACATCGACGCCTTCGTCGAGCGGCTCGAATCCGAAGAGCGCTACTTCGGCCCGACCGCCAAGCGCAACCCCAAGCCGACCCGATCGCTGCTCGCCGCGCTGCGGCAGCGTGGCGGGTTCAGGATGGCGGCGCTCGACGGCGACCGGATCGTCGGCTTGGTCCGCGTGGATGGCGCCGGCGAGCTGTTCCTGGCCGTCGACGGCGAGTACCGCGGCCGCGGGATCGGCACCGAGTTGGGACGGGCCGCCGCCCTTCGAGCACGCGAGCTGTACTACACCCGGCTCGTCATCCGCTCGACGCGGCGATCCCGCGCCGTTCGCCGGGTCGGGGAGGAACTCGGCTGCCTCGTCGTCGACGGCCGGCGTGGCCGGATCGAACTGATCATCGATCTCGCCGACTCCGAGCAGACCGCCTGACGGCACGCTCCTCGATCACCTGACCGTCCGGTCCCGTCGTCACACCCCCTCGACGACCGGACCGGACGAGTCAGAGCTCGCGTTCCCAGGGCGGATCGGCACCCCGGCGACCGACGACGATCGCAGCGACTCGGGCGCCGAACGCGGCGGCGTCGGCCAGCTGGTCGAGGTCGTCGGTCCGACCACCCGCTGCGGTCCAGTGCGCGAGGAAGCCGGCACCGAACGTGTCGCCGGCGCCGACCGTGTCGACCACGTCGGTGCCCACCGCCGGGACGAGCCGCTCGCCCGCAGGCGTGAGGACCCGCACACCCGCCGCACCGGCGGTCAGCAGCACGACCCGGGGCCCGTGCGACAGCAGCGCGCGTGCCGCAGCGCCGGGCTCGACGCCCGGTGCGAGGTACGCGAGGTCGTCGTCGCTGACCTTGACGACCGTCGCGTGCTCGAGGATGCGGCCGACGCGGTCGACGTAGGCATCGCGGTCGTCGACGACCAACGGGCGGCAGTTGACGTCGACCATGAGGGCGGCGGCGCGGCCGTCGACGAGTGCCGCCTCGATCGTCGACGCCATCGGTTGGAGGACGAGGCCGAGGCCGCCGGTGAACCAGGTGTCGCCCGTCGGCCCGATCTCGGTCAGGGCCGGCGCCGACGTGCCGTCGATGTAGAAGCGGTAGGACGCGGCGCCGTGCTCGTCGAGCTCGGCGGCGGCGAGTGTGGTCGGCCGCTCGACCCGCGACGCCGAGGAGGTGTCGACGCCGTCCGCGGTGAGCTGATCGTGGAGCATGGTGCCGAACCGGTCGACCGACAGCGCGCCGACGAACCTCACGTCGTGGCCGAGACGGCCGAGCGCCCGGGCGGTGTTGAACGGCGCCCCGCCGAGGGTCGCGCGCACCGACCCATCCGGCGAGATGAGCAGATCGACGAGCGCTTCACCGACGACGTTGATCACCGTCGCAGTCTGCCAGACGCCCCGGAAACGGCCCCGAATCACCCGAACGAGTGAAACCCGAGGGACCGCGGGTCGTCTCACACCGTGAGATGAGGCAGTATGGGCGAGTGACCGACACCGCACGTGACGATCTGTCCGACTACGAGCTCGCCGACCGCTACCGCCGCGAAGACGGACGCGTCTTCCTGTCCGGGGTGCAAGCCGTCGCGCGGTTGCCACTCGACCAATTGCGCATCGACCGCTACCACGGCTTGAACACGGCTGCGTTCGTCAGCGGCTACCAGGGCTCACCGGTCGGCGCCTTCGGCCAAGAGGTCGAACGGGCCGCGAAGACGGTGCCCGATCTGCCGATCATCCACCAGCCCGGCGTCAACGAGGAACTGGGTGCCACGGCGGTGATGGGCAGCCAGCTCGCCGTCACGCTCGACGACTGCAAGTACGACGGCATCTTGGGGATGTGGTACGGCAAGGCACCGGGTCTCGACCGGGCCAGCGACGCGATCCGCCACGGCGTGTTCGCCGGCACCGCGCCGAAGGGCGGCGTGGTGGCGGTCATCGGTGACGACCCGAGCGCGAAGTCGTCGACCCTGCCGACCTCGAGCGACGCGACGATGGTCGACCTGCACATGCCGGTGCTGTTCCCCGGCGACGCCCAGGAGGCACTCGACCTGAGCCGCCACGCCGTCGCGCTGTCGCGAGCGTGCGGCATCTGGTCGGGCCTGAAGATCGTCACCCAGATCGCCGACGGCACCGGCACGATCGACGTCCACCCCGAGCGGGTCGTGCCCGTCATCCCGGAGATCGAGGTCGACGGCAAGAAGTACGTGCCGCAGCCGAACGGCCGGCTGATCACGCCGTACACCCTCGACGCCGAGCGCGAGTTCCACGAGGTCCGCACGGTGCTGGCGCAGGAGTACGGGGTGCTCAACCGCCTCAACCGGGTGACGGTCTCGAGCGGTGACGACTGGATCGGCATCATCGCGTCGGGCCACACCTACCACGAGGTCCGCGAGGCGCTCCAGGTGCTCGGGCTGCGGACCGACGACGACCTGAACGCGGCAGGTGTCCGCCTGATCCAGCTCCTGATGCCGGTGCCGCTCGACCGGCACGACGTGCGCCGCTTCGCCGATGGCCTGACCGACGTGCTCGTCATCGAGGAGAAGAACCCCACGCTCGAGCTGCGTGTGCGCGATTCGCTCTACGACGCACCCGACCGGCCGCGGGTGTGGGGCAAGCGCGACGACGAGGGGCGCTCGCTGTTGCCCTACCACGGCCTGCTCGACGCGTCCGCGATCGTGCCGGCGCTGCGCCACCACCTCGGCAAGCGCATCGCCGACCGGCTGGCCCCCGAGCCCGAATCGACCAAGCGCGACCTCATCCCGCTCTCCGTCAACCGGGCGCCGTTCTTCTGTTCGGGCTGCCCGCACAACACGAGCACCCGCAACCCCGAGGGCACCCTCGTCGGCGGTGGCATCGGCTGTCACGGCATGATCGCACTGATGGAGCCCGAGCGGGTCGGCGACATGGTCGGCCTCACCTGCATGGGCAACGAGGGCACCCAGTGGATCGGCATCGCGCCGTTCGTCGAGCGCAACCACCTCATCCAGAACCTCGGCGACGGCACCTTCTTCCACTCGGGCTCGGTCGCGATCCGCGCCGCCATCGCCTCGGGCGTCGACATCACGTACAAGCTGCTGCACAACGGCACGGTCGCCATGACCGGCGGCCAGGACGCCGCCGGCGCCGTCGACGTGCCCGAGATCGCCACGATGCTGCTGGCCGAGGGCGCGAGCCGGATCATCGTCACCTCCGACGACCCCGACCGTTTCCGGGGCACAGCGATGCCGGACGGCGTCGACGTGTGGCACCGCGACCGGTTCGACGAGGCCCAGGAGGCGCTCGCCGACACGAAGGGCACCACGATCCTCATCCACGACCAGGCGTGCGCGGCCGAGAAGCGTCGGGCCCGCAGCCGCGGATTGGTGGCACCGCCCGGGTTCCGGGTGGTCATCAACGAGCGCATCTGCGAGGGATGCGGCGACTGCGGCGACGTGTCGAACTGCCTGTCGGTCCAGCCGATCGACACGCCCTACGGCCGCAAGACGACGATCCACCAGACCAGCTGCAACTTCGACCTGTCGTGCATGAAGGGCGACTGCCCGGCGTTCGCGACGGTCAGCGTCGACCCCGAGCACCGGGCCGAACAGCGCGAGATCCCCGCACCGCCCACCGAGTTCCCGACGCCGACGTGGCTCGTCGACCCCGACGAGTTCACGGTGCGCCTGTCGGGCATCGGCGGCACCGGCGTCGTCACGGTGAGCCAGGTCATCGGTACGGCGGCGATGCTCGACGGCTTCCACGTGCGCGGACTCGACCAGACCGGCCTGTCGCAGAAGGCGGGGCCGGTGACGAGCGACGTGCGCATGTCGCGTTCGGCTCCGGCCGAGTCGAACCACGCCCTCGCCGGCGGCGTCGACTGCTACCTGGCGTTCGACCTGCTGGCCGGCGCCGGCGACGCCCACCTCGGTGGTGCGAGCCCGCAGCGGACGGTCGTGATCGGCTCGATCGACGCGATCCCGACCGGCGAGATGGTCGTCCATCCGGGCGAGAAGGCGTTCCCCGAGTACGACGTCCTGCGCCGCCGGCTCGACCAGTCGTCACGGGCCGAGCACAACCGCTACGTCGACGCCGGCGCCGTCACCCGTGGCCTGTTCGGTGGGTCGACGACCGCGAACGTCTTCGTGCTCGGCGTGGCCGTGCAGCTGGGCGCACTGCCGGTGGCACCCGAGCAGCTCGAGCGTGCGATCGAGTTGAACGGGGTCGCCGTCGAACAGAACCTCGCCGCCTTCCGGTACGGCCGCCAGTGGGTGCTCGAGCCCGACACGGTCGAGGCGATCGCCGGCATCACCGCACCGCGGATTGAGACGACCGACCAGCTGATCGACCGGCTGGCGACCGACCTCGCCGGCTGGGGCGACGCCGCCTACGCCCAGCGGTTCCTGCGCCGCATCGCCGACGTGCGGGCCGCGGAGGCACGCGTCACCGACGGGTCGACGCGTCTGACCGAGGCGGCCGCTCGGCACCTGCACAAGCTGATGGCCTACAAGGACGAGTACGAGGTCGCCCGGTTGGCGCTGCTGCCCGAATCGCAGGAGCGGTACCGAGCCGTCGGCGGACCGGACACCGACGTCACCTACCACCTGCACCCGCCGATGCTGCGGGCGATCGGCATGGACCGCAAGATCAAGTTCGACAAGACGGGCGAGCCGGCGTTCAAGGCACTGCTGAAGATGAAGCGGCTGCGCGGCACCAAGCTCGACCCGTTCGGCTACGCCGAGGTCCGCAAGGTCGAGCGTGAGATGATCCCCGAGTTCGAGGCGGCGCTCGACACGCTGGCGGGCAAGCTGACCGCTGCGAACCTCGACGAGGCCGTGGCGATCGCGACGCTCCCCGACCAGGTCCGCGGCTACGAGGACATCAAGCTGCCGCGGGCGAAGGCGTACCGGGCCGAGCTGGCCGAGCGGCTGGCGACGTTCGGCTGACGCGCCCGAGTCGTCGCACCGGCCGTCGGTACTGACCGGTTGGTCGACTGGTCAGTCGGAGCGGTCTCGCTGATCCGCATCCAGAACAAGGTCAACGTCCGCATCGGCGTGCTCGAGTTCGTCGTGAAGCAGCTCGACGTCGACGGCGCGGTCGTCCGGGTCGGCGGCCAGACCTACCAGCGCACCGACGAACCGTGGGAGTACGCGGCCAGTCGCGTCGAGCAGGTCACCGCGGCCCGGCGGGCGGAGCAGCAGTCGATGGTCGACTACCTCCACACCACCGGCTGCCGGATGCGCTTCATCGCCAACCTGCTCGACGACCCGGCCGCCGACGACTGCGGCATCTGCGACAACTGCACCGGCACGTCCGACGCCCGCTCGCTGCCGGTGGAGCTGGTGGCCGAAGCCGAGGCGTTCCTGCGGAAGCGGCCGATCCCGCTCGTCACCAAGAAGATGTACGTCGACCCCGAGCGCGGCTCGCGACGCAAGATCCCCGACCACGAGCGGGTCGAGGACGGCCGGGTCCTGTCGATCTGGGGCGACGGTGGCTGGGGCCAGCTCGTCCGCGACGGCAAGCTCCGCGACGGCCGGTTCGACGAGCGGCTGGTGCAGGCGCTCGCCGAGCTCGTGGAGGAGTGGGCTCCCGACCCGGCACCCGAGTGAGTCACGTGCGTCCCGTCGCTCCGCTACCCCGAGCTCGTGCCCCGGCTCGCGCAGCAGCTGGCCGACCGGCTCGGGCAGCCGTTCGTCCCGGTGGTCACCAAGCCCGCCGAACGGCCCGAGCAGCGGCACCAGCAGAACTCGGCCCACCAACAGCACAACGTGGAGGGCTTCCCGCTGATCCACCCGGTGGCACTGGCCTCGCTGTCCGGCCGGGGGTGACCCGCGGGCCGCCCGCTCCGCGTCAGAGCACAGCAGGCAAGTAGCAGCTGAGCGGGATCGACACCGCCGCAGCCACGATCGTGACGATGGTGTGGCGGGACGACGCCCGGAACTCGCCTCGAAGCTGGGCGAGCTCGCCCCGCAGCTCGCCGCGCGGCTCGGCCAAGTCGCCCCGTAGCTCAGCCATCTCGCCGCGCAGTTGCACGGTGAGGTTCTCGATGTCCTGCTTGGTGGCGATGTCGGTGGATGCCATGGGTGGGATCACTTCGAGAACGGCGGCGGCGAGCTGTTCGCCCCATGCGTCCCTCCTCCGGTCACGTTCGACACAGCACAACTGGCCGGGAGGGGGAACGCTTCAAAAGAGCAAGCGCGCTGCTGCGAGGGCGAGGGCTGCGAGGCCCGTGTTGAACGTGACCATCCAACGAATCTGACGCTCCATCGCTCGGGCGATCGACGCGTCGATCCGGGCGGTGAGGACCGCCTCGAGGGTTCGCAGGTCGTCTTTCGTCGCGACCTCGTTCCACGTGACCGGTGGGAGATGTGCCATCAGGGTGTCTGCGTCATCTGGTCCGAGCAGCTCGTCGAGCTTGCGGTGCAGGTTGAGTCGGGTGCGGTCGTCGACCGTCATCGTGTCTCCTCGATCGGTGTGAACGAGGGGAAGCCGGTGAGGACACCGTACCAAAGGGGTGCGAGCATGATGACAGGCCCAAGTCCTCCCCTCGCTGCTCCCAGGTGCCATCCTCGACGGTGAAGCCCCCGACGAGATGGCGATGGAGATGGTGATGCGGAACAACAAGAAGCAGTGGTCGGAGATGTCCAACCCCCAGCGAGTCGGGGTCGTGGTCATGGGTGCCATCCAGATCTCGTTGGCGATCGCGGCCTGGACCGACCTGGCCAAGCGCGACCCATCGAAGGTGAACGGCCCGAAGGGGCGCTGGGCCGGCATCATCGGCATCAACTTCATCGGGCCGATCGCTTACTTCGCGATCGGTCGCCGCGACGACTGACCCCTCCCACGTGCGCGCCTGGATCCACGACCGGTACGGGCCGCCGTCGGTGCTGCGGCTCGAGGACGTCCCCGTCCCGACGCCGAAGCCTGACCAGGCGCTCGTGCGCGTCGCCGCGGTCTCGCTCAGCCTGTCCGATTGGGAGACGCTCGTCGGCTCGCCGCTCTACTCCCGGATTGGCGGGCTACGACGGCCGAAGTGCCCGACGCTCGGTTCCGACATCGCCGGGGTCGTGGAGGCGGTCGGTGACGATGTGGTCGACGTCCGTGTCGGCGACCCGGTGTACGCCGACAACCTCGGGCTGAAGGGCGGCTTCGCCATCGCCTGAAACCCGCCGAATCCGGCCGAACTCGGGATGTTCTTGCGCACTCAGTGCGCAAGAACATCCCGAGAACGGCACAGGGGTGTGAATGCGCGCGTAATGGAGGGCGGGGTCGCGGGCACAAAGGGTGCATGACGGCGAGGGGGTTGCGCATGCGGGAGGACGATCGGTCGTTGGCCGAACGTCGCTTCGAGATGGTCTACGACCGCTGCTACCCGAGGGTCGCCGCCTTCTGTCAGCGGCGGCTCCCCGCCGACCAGGCCGACGACGCCATCGCCGAGACGTTCGTCGTCGCCTGGCGCCGGATCGACGATGTTCCCGAAGGAGCGGCCGCGCTGCTCTGGCTGTACCGCGTCGCGCATCGAACCGTCGGACACCACTGGCGGAGCCGTGACCGCCGGACCCGGTTGCACACCCGTCTCCACGCGGTGCCCGAGGACGTCACCGCCGGACCGGAGGAGACGGCGGTGTCGAGCGTCGAGGTCGAACGGGTCCTGCGGGCCGCCGACCGGCTGAACGACAACGACGCCGAGGTGCTCCGCCTCTTGTGCTGGGAGCACCTGGACCGCGACGAGATCGCCGAGGTGCTCGAGCTCACCCCGAACGCTGTCAGTCAACGCATCCACCGCGCTCGCCGGCATCTGGCCAAGGAGCTGGCCCGGCTCGAGCGCGAGGACCACCGACGAGGTCCCGTCCCCGGGGAAGGAGCAACGTCATGACGATCGACGATCGTGCACTCCGGCACTTCGAGCGTGCCAACCCGGTCCCCGACGTCGCCGAACGGCGCCCGACGGTGAGCGCCAGGCAGTTCCTCGCCCAGATCGACCAACAGGAGGAGTCCATCATGCTGACCAAGAACCATCTCGAGGAGCGGTCTCCTCGATCCGAAGGCGACGAGCCGCGTCGACCGCTCGTGACACTCGTGGCCGCAGCGGCCCTCGTCGCGCTCGTCGTGGGCGGCCTCGTCTACATCGGTACGCGGGACGACCGCGACGAGATCCCGGCAGCACCTGTGCCGACGACGGAACCAGCGATCGACGAGGGTGCGACCCCGGCTCCCACGACCCCCGTCGCCGAGGAGGAGGCAACACCGGTCACCACGGCGGCCGAAGCCGTCACGGAGGAGAGCACCGAACCGATCAGCCCGATCGTGCCCAGCGACGCGGCCGAGCCCGTCCCCGGGTTCGGGTCGTCGGCGGTGCCCGGCACCTACTGGTCGTTCGTGCTCGGCGTCGACATCGAGTTTGAACTGCCTCGCACGATGTTCGTCGCCGCGAACGAGCTCGGCTCCCTCGGCCTGATCGATGGGTACAACGCGCAGACGGGCTCGTACACGCCCGACACCGGCGTGGCACTGGCGTTCCGGCGGCTCGCCGGCTGGAGCACCCGCGAGGAAGCCGTCTCCCGCACCGCACTCGGCAGCATCGATCCGTACGACATCGACGGGTGGATCGCCGACAACGACGTCACCGTGCTCTCGGACTCCACGACCGAGATCAGTGGGCACCCGACCCGGGTCGTCGACGTGACGGTCGATCCCGACTCGACGGTCCAGGGGCCCGAGGGCCCGAACGGGTGCTTCGCCGGCTGGGAACCCTGCTTCCACTACGGCCTCACGGCACCTCGCCCGACGCAGCGCAAGGACTGGGTCTCCGCCCAGCGGGTCACCCGCTTCTACCTGATCACCATCGACGACTCGGAGCCGATCCTCGTCGAGGTGGGGGCACCCGCCGGGAGCGACTTCTTCGACGAGGTGGAGACGACCGTGATCCCCAGCCTCACCCTCGGCGAGGACGGCCCGCCGCTCCCGTGACGGGGACGGCGCCCCTCCGACGAGTCAACCCATCGACAACAGGAGCAGCGACACCCATGAACAGCAACACGCACGGCACGAACCACGATCGGCGGGCGCGTCGCGGCGTCGTGTGGCGGCGGACCGCCGGCGTCCTCGCCGGGCTGGTGCTGGCGGCCGGCGCGTCCGGCGCCGCCCAGGCCCGGCCCGACGGCCCCCAGCGGCTCCGCGGTCTCGAGGGACGCGTGTTCCTCGTCGATGTTGCAACCGCCGCCGCCCCCGAGACGACGGTGCTCGTCAACTGCTACACCTTCGGGGCCGACGGCACCTGGACCGATCCGGTCGCACTCGACGAGAGCGGGAACATGATCCCGTTCACCTGGGAGCAGACACGGGTCGGTGCGAGCACCGGCTACATCGTGAGCTTCGACGGTGAGCCCGCCGACGACGTCGTGTTCCAGACGGGTTCGATCCGCCCCGGTCCTGGCGGTGTGCTGGAGCTCACGGCATCGACGCCCGGGACGCCGCTCGGTCTGCTCGTCTCGACGGGACATGAGGTCGACTCGTGCCCGGACGGCGTCCCGGCCTTCGTCGGCCCGTAGGCCCGAGCTCTCCCCCGCCGAACTCGGGGTGTTCTTGCGCAGATAGTGCGCAAGAACATCCCGAGAACGGCACCCGGGCGGGGGGTCAGCCGGCGGGGCTGGGGTACTACCGACGGTCGCGCACCCGCCAGACGCGCGACCCGATGACGAACGCCACGAGCGGTACGACCACGAAGAACCAGCCGCCGAACCCGATCATCGTGGCGCGACCGCCGGGGCCCATGGTCGCCTCGACCATCATCCCGGGCATCGACCACGAATCGTGCGCACCGACCGGCGCATGCGGCTCGAACCCACCCAGGAACGACTCGGTGAGCAGCACGGCGAGCCCCATCACGAGCAACGCCGCCAACCCGAGCCACACGACGCCACGCAGCGGGGTCGGACGGCGCACGTCCCCGGCGACGGCGGCGGCCAGGGTCCGCGGCGCGCCGAGGCCCGAGAGGGCATGGCGCAATTCGTCGTCGTCGAGGCTCGCGAGGTCGGCGCGCAGTGCGTCGACGTGGGCCTCGATCTCGGCGGCGCGGAGGCCGTAGTACTCGAGCGCCGCCGCGTACCGCAGGAAGTACGTCGCGGCGGTCACGGCAGTGCGCCCGCGGACGCCGGGGATGCGCCGCTTCCAGAGCCGGAGGGCGAACGTGACGAGGCCGAACCCGACGAAGAAGACCAGGAGCGACGAGAGCGTCGATGAGGTGACGGTCATGTGTGGGGTCCTCCCGTGAGCAGGTCGATGACCTGGGTGAGATGACGCCACCCGGCGAGACGGGCGGCGAGCTCGTCGTGGCCGGCCGGCGAGACGCGGTAGTACTTGCGCGATGGCCCGCGCTCGGACGGGACGTGGTACGGCGTGACCCATCCGTGCCGCTCGAGGCGAGCGAGCGCGGGGTACACCGTGCCTTCGGCGACGTCGTCGAGCCCGCCGTCGCGCAGTCGCTCGACCAGCGAATAGCCGTAGTCGGGACGCTCGGCGAGCAGGCCGAGCAGCAGCAGGCTCAGCAGCCCCTTGAGCATCTGTGCGTCGATCTCGGCCACGGGTACTTGTCTACGCTAGGTACTTGGCAATGTCAAGTACCTGTCGGCCGAGCGAACCCAGCGCCGAACAGCTGGTGTGAGGTGCGCTTCACATGTCGGGTAGGCTGGGGACATGCCCGCCGCCGGAGAGCACCATCCCGCCTTCGAGGAGTACTGCGAGTGCATCTTCGAGCTGGCCGAGGACGACGTCGACGTCATCCAGGCGCGCATCGCCGAGCGGTTGCAGGTCAGCCGCCCTGCCGTGAGCGAGATGATCCGGCGGCTCGAGTCCGAGGGCCTCATCACCAACGACGGATCGATCGAGCTGACCGCGGCGGGGATGAAGCTGGCTCAGCAGGTCGTGCGCCGTCACCGGCTCGCCGAGCGGTTCCTCACCGACGTACTCCAGCTGTCGTGGGCCGAGGCACACCACGAGGCCGGCAAGTGGGAGCACGTGATCAGCGAGAGCGTCGAGACGGCGATGAACCGGCTGCTCGGTGAGCCGACCACGTGCCCGCACGGCAACCCGATCCCGGGCAGCGACTATGTCGAGCCCGACCTCAGCCCGCTCAGCCAGCAGGAGATCGGCGCGACGTTCACCGTGCGGCGCATCCCCGAAGAGCTCGAGTTCACGCCCGGGTTGCTCGAGTTCCTCGAGCAGTCGTCGCTGCGACCCGGCTGCTCGGGGATGGTCACGGCGGCATCGCCTGACGGCACGCTGACGGTCGAGATCGACGGTCAGCACGTCGGCGTCGGCTCGTTCGCGAGCGAGCGCATCCTCGTCGCGTGAGGTGACGACGACCGTGACGAGCGCACGTGACGACGTCGAGGCCGTGACCCGCGACTACATCGAGAGTTGGTACGCCGGCGACCCCGACCGGATGGCCCGGGCACTGCACGACGATCTCGTCAAGCGGACCCCCGACGGCGACGAGCTCCGAGCCGTGTCGAAGCAGCGGATGGTCGGACTGACTCGCGACGGTGGCGGGTCGGACGTCGCCGACCCGGCGATCGAGGTGGTGGTCGACGCGGTCGACGACGACATCGCAACGGCACGGACCATGTGCGCCGACTACGTCGACTTCCT
>JAUHYJ010000559.1 GCA_030425785.1 Acidimicrobiia bacterium
CCGAGGCCGATCACGATGTTGCGCAGCGCCCGGTCGTTCACGTCGAGCACCCGCCGCCAGGTGATGTTGTCGACGTCGAGGCCGAGTTCGTTGCCGTGGTGCAGGTGGTTGTCGACCATCGCACTCAGCAGGTTGTGGGCAGCGGTGACGGCATGGAAGTCGCCCGTGAGGTGCAGGTTGAGCAGTTCCATCGGGATGACCTGGCTGTAGCCGCCGCCGGCGGCGCCGCCCTTGATCCCGAACGTCGGCCCCATCGACGGCTGCCGGAGCGAGATGACCGCCTGCTTGCCGATGTGACGCATCGCCTGGCCGAGGCCGACGGTGGTGGTCGTCTTGCCCTCGCCGAGCGGCGTCGGCGTGATCGCCGTCACCACGACGTACTTGGCCCTCGGGCGATCGGACAGCTCGTCGATGGCGTCGAGCCGGATCTTCGCGAGATCGTCGCCGTAGGGACGCAGGAGGTGCTCGCCGATGCCCATCGACGCCGCGATCTCGGTCATCGGCTTGGGCGATGCGGCGCGTGCGATCTCGAGATCGGTCGGAACGGACATGTTGGACCCCCAGGGCCGGACGTGCCGGTGTCCGGCGGTTCGTGTCGGATGCAGGTTGACGTCCGAGGGAATGTTCCACCATGCGGAATGAATCCGCATCTCGGAACGTCGACCGGTACGGTACCGGTTCGGTCCATCGTCGTCCAGTGACCGGCGCCGAGCACGGATCGGGGTTCGGCACCGTCGAACGCCGTTGCGGAACCCCCAGGAGGCACGGGAACTATGGTCGATCACATGGCACGACACCAACACCGGCCGCTGCCGCGACTGACCGAACCGCTCGTTCGTGACGGCGGGGTCCTGCGCCCGGCGACCTGGGACGAGGCACTCGACCGCGCCGCTGCCGGCCTCGCCGCAGCCCGCGACACCCACGGCGGTCGCTCGATCGGCGTCTTCTCCTGCTCGAAGTCGACGAACGAGATGAACTTCGTCGCCCAGAAGCTCGCTCGGGCCGCCCTCGACACCAACAACATCGACTCGTGTAACCGCACTTGACACGCTCCCTCCGTGGTCGGTCTGGCCACAGTCTTCGGAGCAGGCGGCGGTACGTCGTCGTACGAGGAGGCCGAGTCGGCCGACCTCATCGTCATGTGGGGATCGAACGCGCGCAACGCGCACCCGATCTTCTTCCATCACGTCCTGCAGGCGATCCACAACGGGGCGAAGCTGTACGCGGTCGACCCCCGCCGCAGCGAGACCGCCCAGTTCGCCGACCGCTGGCTCGGCATCCACGTCGGCACCGACATCGCGCTCGCGCACACGATCGCCCGGGAGATCATCCACGCCGGGCTCACGAACGACGACTTCATCGCCCGCGCCACGACCGGCTTCGACGAATTCGCGGCATCGGTCGAATCCTGGACGCTCGAACGTGGCGAGGCGGTCACCGGCGTGCCGGCCGAGGCGATCCGCGACCTCGCCCACACCTACGCGACGGCGAACGCCGCACAGCTCTGCTGGACCCTCGGCATCACCGAGCACCACAACGGCGTCGACAACGTGCTGTCGCTCTGCAACCTCGCCCTGCTCACCGGTCAGGTCGGCCGGTACGGGGCCGGGCTCACGCCGTTGCGCGGCCAGAACAACGTCCAGGGCGGCGGTGACATGGGAGCACTGCCCAACAAGCTGCCCGGTTTCCAGGACGTCGTCGACGACGAGGCTCGCGCCAAGTTCGACACCGAGTGGGGCGTCGCCACGCCGGCCGAGACCGGCTGGCACCTCACCCAGATGTTCGAGGCGATGGAGCGCGACGAGCTGAAGGCGCTGTTCGTCATCGGCGAGAACCCGGCCCAGTCCGAGGCCGATGTGAGTCACGCGATCGACCTGCTGTCGTCGCGGGACCACCTCGTGGTCCTCGACATCTACCTCACCAAGACGGCCGAGTTGGCCGACGTCGTGCTGCCCGGCTCGGCGAGCTGGTGCGAGTCCGACGGCACGGTCACGAACTCCGAACGCCGCGTGCAGCGCGTGCGCAAGGCGCTCGACCCGCCGGGCGACGCCCGCGACGACGTCTGGATCCTGCTCGAGCTCGCCAAGCGCCTCGGGCACGAGTGGCACTACGACGACCACGAGCAGATCTGGGACGAGCTGCGTCGGCTGTCGCCGATGCACGCCGGCATGTCGTGGGCGCGCCTCGACGAACTGGGCGGCATCCAGTGGCCGTGCTTCAGCGAGGACACCGTCGAACCGCCGTACCTCCACGGCAGGCTGTGGGCCGACGACCCGGCCGAACGGGGCAGACCGGCGCCGTTCAGCGTGGTCGAGCACGACCCGCCGGTCGAGGAACTGAGCGACGCATTCCCGTTGCGGCTCACGACGGGTCGTCGCCTCGACTCGTACAACACCGGTGTCCAGTCGGGCGGCTACCGCAGTCCCAACCGGATCGGCGAGACGATCGACGTGTCGCCCGAGGACGCCGAGGCGATGCAGCTCGCCGACGGCGAGGTCGTGCGGGTGTCGTCGGCCCGTGGGTCGGTCGACGCCCCGGTGCGCATCGACGACGGCCTGCGACCCGGGCTCGTGTTCATGACGATGCACTTCCCTGACGAGGTCGATGTCAACCAGCTCACGATCGACGCCACCGACCCGAAGGCCGGCACCGCCGAGTTCAAGGCCTGCGCCGTCCGCATCGACAAGTTCGTCGCCCCGGTGGGAGTCTCCGGCTGATGAGCGAGATGGCCTGATGGACGTCGTGACGCGTGGGGTGCCGCCGACCGACGCCGAGCGGGCCGCCGTCGAGTCGGTGCTCGGGCCCGATCCGGGCCGCGACCTGCACACCGCGGTGGGCGGGCACCGCCTCCGCGAGCGGCGTCATCTCCTGCTGCCGACGCTGCACGCCGTCAACGACCGCGTCGGCTGGCTCAGCCAGGAGGCGATCGATCACATCGCCGAACGGCTCGACCTCGGCCCGGCGGAGGTGTACGGCGTCGCCACCTTCTACGCCCTCTTCTCGACCGACGAGCGGCCGGCGCGCCAGGCGCATGTCTGCGTCGACCTGGCCTGTCGT
>JAUHYJ010000560.1 GCA_030425785.1 Acidimicrobiia bacterium
GCTGTGGGCCGACTTCTTCACCCCCGACCACTTCGCCCAGTTCCCGAACCTGCACCAGATGTTCTGGGACGCCATCCACGGCGCCGGCGACGTCAAGAAGAGCCTCGACGCCGCCCCGGCCGAGAAGCTCCTCGAGCAGATCGATGCCATCGCCGACGTCTTCTGGCAGACCGAGAAGGCGAAGGGCATGGGCGTCTACCCGCCCAGCTGATCACCAGATCTCCACCCGGAAACGCGAACGGGCCCCGGCGGACGCATCCGCCGGGGCCCGTTCGCGTCCGTGGACGGGCGAACCTCAGGCCGGCTGGGGTACCCGTTCGCGTCGTTGATCCGGGGCGAGCACGATCTCGTTGAGGCGCAGGCGGGCGAGCTTCATCCACGTCAGGGGCTTGATGACCCACCAACCCGGATCGAGCTGGTACCAGCGGTGTGCGAACCGAGCCGACGTCGGCGCCGCGTGGTGGTTGTTGTGGAACCCCTCGCCGGCGGTGATGAAGGCGAGCCATTGGAGGTTGGTCGCCGAGTTGTTGTACGGACGCCGACCGAAGTGGTGGCCGATCGCGTTCACGGCGGCCGAGGCGGCCAGGTAGTAGTTCACGTGGATGGCGGCCGCGAGCAGGCCGACCTGCCAGCCGAACACCCCGCACAGGATCAGGGTGCCGAGCGTGAGCCCGAGCCACGACCGGTCGAACAGGACGCGGTCCCACGCGGTCGGGGCGAGATCCTTCGCGTACTTGTCGACGTTGGCGCGGTCGTGGGCGGCGGCCCGGTACATGGCGAGGTTCTTGATCTGGACGGTCTTCCAGCCGCTGATGGCGGGGGAGTGCGGGTCGTCGGGGGTGTCGGTGTGGGCATGGTGCTTGCGATGCACGGCGACCCACTCCCGGACCTTGATGCCGGTGCTCAGCCACAGCACCGTCTTGAACACCGCGTGGGCCGGCCGAGAGAACGTGATCGCCCGGTGTGAGAGCCCCCGGTGGAGGTAGACGGTGGTGCAGATGTTCGCCAGCGTCGTCACGCCGACACCGACGACGAGCGCAAGGATGATCGTGGACACGGCGGGGACCATAGCAGGATCTACCTACTGGTCGGTAGGGAACCCGGTCCCATTCACCCGATCGGGTGTTAGCGTTCGCAACCGATGGGCACGTCGCACAAGACGGCGCTCGAGGCGGCCGGCCCCGGGCTCGACGGTGTAGCACTCGACGACGCGCTCGGAGGCGACCTCGAACCCGACGACCTCGCACCCGCCGGACGTACGACGCGCGACCTGATCCTCGACGAGGCGCTCGCATGCTTCGCCCACGCCGGGTACGAGGGCACGTCGCTCAACGACATCGCGGCAGGCGTCGGCATCCGCCGCCCGAGCCTGCTGCACCACTTCCCGTCGAAGGAAGCGCTGTACCAGGAGGTGTTCGAGCACCTGCTCACCGACTGGTTCCAGCGACTCGACGGTGCGATCGGTGCCCCCGAGACCGGCTGGGACAAGGTCGAGCTCGTGCTGCGTGCGGGGTTCGGGTTCTTCGCCGACAACCCGAGCTATGTGCGCCTGGTGCGGCGCGAAGCGATCGACGGGGGACAGCATCTCGCGATCGACCTCGCGAGCGTGCTGCGACCATGGTTCGACCAGGCGGCCGACCACTTCGACGCCGAGATGCGAGCCGGCACGTTCAAGCGCCAGGACGCCCGACAGCTGTTGATCACCGGGTACGGCGCGCTGCTCAGCTACTTCTCCGACGAACCGTTCCTCGAGGGGCTGCTCGACATCGCTCCGCTCTCGGCCGGTGCCCTCGCGGCACGCGAAGAGCACGTCGTCCAGTTCTTCCGGTCGGCGCTCCTGCCGGACTGACACACCGGATTGACGCCCCGGCGCGGGGCCCGGTCAGTACCGTGGTCGGCGCATGAGCGACGGCGCAACGATCTCCGAATCCGACTCGAAACGGCTGCTCGCCGACTACGGCCTCCCGGTCGCCCACGAGGTCGTCGTCGGCGACCCCGGTGCGGCCGCCGACGCCGCCGATCGGGTCGGCTATCCAGTGGTCGCCAAGCTCGAGGGTGCGGCGATCGCGCACAAGACCGAGCGCGGACTGGTCCGGCTGAACCTGGCCGACCGAGCCGCGGTCGAGCACGCGGCGAGCGAACTGCTCGCCGCGGCCACACCCGACGACGGCGACGTCGGTGTGCTCGTGGCACCCATGGTCCGCGGCAACCGCGAGCTGATCGTCGGGCTCCTGCGCGATCGGCAGTTCGGCGCGACCGTCATGTTGGGCGTCGGCGGCATCCTCGCCGAGGCGGTGGCCGACGTCGTGTTCCGGCCGGCGCCGCTCGACCGGGTCACGGCACACGAGATGCTCGACGGGCTCGCCACACAGCGACTGCTCGACGAGTTCCGCGGCGACGCGGCCGTCGACCGCGAGATGGTCGTCGACCTGCTGGTCGGGCTCGGGCAGCTGGCGGTCGACCGGCCCGACATCGCGAGCGTCGACGTCAACCCGCTCATCATCACGCCGACGGGCGCACCGGTCGCCGTCGACGCCCTCGTGGAACTCGGCCGGTCCGACGCCGGGCCGCCGCCGATGCGCCCCTGCCCGCCCGACGAGCTGTTCGAGGCCTTGTTCGAGCCGCAGGGCGTGCTCGTGACGGGGGCATCGACCCACCCCGGCAAGTTCGGCTTCGTGTCACTCCACAACCTGCTGGCGGCGGGCTATGAGGGCGCGGTCTTCGGCACCAACCTGGCGGGGGAGGAGGTGCTCGGCATCCGGACGGTCGCCGACATCGCCGACCTGCCCGACGATGCGATCGACCTGGTGTTCGTGTGCACGCCGGCGGGCGCCAACCCCGACATCCTGCGCGCGTGCGCTGCGAAGGGTGTGCGCGCCGCGTTCCTCACCTCGGCCGGCTACGGCGAGGCGGGCGAGGCCGGCCGTGAGGCCGAACGCGATCTCGTCGCCCTCGCGGACGAGCTCGGGATCCTGCTGGCCGGACCCAACGGGCAGGGCGTCGTGTCGACACCTGCGAAGCTCTGCGCCCAGATCGTGGCGCCGTACCCACCG
>JAUHYJ010000561.1 GCA_030425785.1 Acidimicrobiia bacterium
CCGAGATCGATGGGACGGCGGCGTGCAACCGCTACGGGGGTCGGCTCGAGACGGCCTCGATCGGCGGCGGCGGTGAGTTCCGGGTCTCGGATCTGTCGTGGACCGAGATGGGCTGCGAGTCGGCTGCCACGGCACTCGAGCAGGCGTTCCTCACCGTGCTGCAACGCGTCGACTCCTACGAGATCGCGGACGGCGTCTTCGTCGCCGAGGCCGGTCTGGGCAACGGCTTCCACCTCGCACGCGTCCGCCCGGCCAAGCCGGCCGCGCTGACGGGAACGAACTGGGTGCTCGACACCTACCTCGAGGGCGACGCCGCGTCGAACCGGCCCGGCATGGAGCGCGTACACCTGACCTTCACGGACGACGGTGCGCTCGTCGGCGCGACGGGGTGCAGCGGGATCGACGGCGACGTCGTGCTCGACGGTGATCGGCTCGTCCTCGACCGGCTCGACCGCATCGAGATCCCCGATCTGTCCGACTGCGACGACGGCGACGCCGAGACGCGCGCGCTGGTGTTCGGCGTCCTCGAGGGGCTCGACCTCACGGCGACGATCGACGGCGATCGACTCACGCTCGAGTCCGACACCGGCGGCGACGACCGAGTCGGGCTGTCGTTCCGGCCGGCCGAGCCAGCGGCGGCACCGCCCGATCTCGACGCGATCGGTGCGGCCCACGACCTCGATCCGGCGGGCGGTGTCGTCGGCCCGGTCATGTACGCCGAGCGGATCGACGGACCAGGCGGTCAGATGGATGCCGAGATCCTCGGCACGCTCGAGCTGGACTGTGACTGCCTGTACACCTCGTTCGAGGGCAACCGGTACCCGGTGCTGTGGCCGTTCGGCACGACGTGGGACGCGGACTCCCGAGCGGTGATGCTCCCCGACGGCGTCTCGTTCACCGTCGGCGACGAGCTCGACGGTGGTGGCGGCTACCTCCACCCGGAGTGGATCGCGACGCCGGCGGTGACCGAGCGCATCGATCAGTGCGCGGAGGAGCCCTACTTCGAGGTCGCCGTCCTCCAGAGCTGGTAGCGCGATCCGCGGCGCCCGTCCCCGACGCGAGCAGACTGACGCCGTGGCCGAGCCGATCGACGCGACCGAGTGGTGGTTCGTCCGCCGCGGGTTCCCGCATGCGATCCCCGACTACTCGGCCCGCGAGGACGTCTGGACTCGCGCGTGGCCGTTCCTGCTGTTCGTCTTGTTCGTCGAGCTCTTCATCAGCTTCGGCGACCGGTTCGCCGGGTGGGCGCAGTTCGGGGTCTTCCTGATCGGCGCCGGCGTCGTCGTCGGAGCATTCGTGCTGGCGAACCTCGTGCGCGGCCGACGCCCGTTCCGGCTGCCGGACGACATCGCCGAACCGGAACTGGCGGCGTTCCTGCTCGCACCGGTGCTGCTGACCGGGCTGTTGAGCGACCGGGGGTGGTGGGGCGCCGTCGCCGTCGTCGGTGCCAACGTCGCCGTGCTGCTCGTCACCTACGTCGTCACCCGGTACGGGTTGGTGCCGGGCCTGCGGGTCGGTCTGTTCCAGGCGGTGCGCCAGCTCCGCACCGTCACCCAGCTCGTCGCACGCGGTCTGCCGCTGCTGTTGCTCATCACCGCGTTCGTCTTCCTCAACGCCGAGATGTGGCAGGTCGCCCACGACTTCCCGCCGCTGTACTTCGCGATCTGCGTCGGCTTCATGGTCGCGCTGGCGCTCGCGTTCCTCGCGCTGCGGGTTCCCGACGAGGTGTCCGAGCTGGCCCGGTTCGCGTCGTGGGAGGAGTGCCATCGGCTGGCGCGGGCGACCGACGCCCCGCTCGACGAACCGCTCGGCCCGACGGCGGGCAGCCCGCCCGAGCCCGACCTCAGCCGCTCGGAGGTCTTCAACGTGGGGATGCTGCTCACGATGTCGCAGGCCGTCCAGACCCTGCTCGTCGGCCTGACCGCCGGTGCGTTCTACGTCGGGTTCGGCATGCTCGCGGTGCGCAGCGAGACGATCCTGCAGTGGACGACGGCCACCGAGCTCGATCCGATCGCCACGTTCGGGTTCCTCGGCGACGACGTCGTGCTCACGTGGGAGCACCTGGCGGTCGCCGGGTTCGTGGCGGCGTTCTCGGTGCTCCAGTTCGCGGTGGCGAGCGTCACCGACGACACGTATCGCGAGGAGTTCTACGACGATGTCGCCGCCGATGTCCGCCGTGTGCTCGCCGTGCGAGCCGTGGTGCGCTCCACCTGATCGGCCGTCCGATCGCGCCCGTGTGGGTACGTCCGGGTTGACGTAGGGTCGGAACCATGACGGCTGTCGACACCCCCACCGATCAACCGGTCGAGCTGCTGCCGAGCGACTGGCGCGACCAGGTTCGTGCCCTGGCGGACGAGCGCGACGCCGTGATCCTCGCCCACAACTACCAGCTGCCCGAGATCCAGGACGTCGCCCACCACGTCGGCGACTCGCTCGGGTTGTCGCGCCTCGCCGCCGAGGCCGAGCAGTCGACGATCGTGTTCTGCGGCGTGCACTTCATGGCCGAGACGGCCAAGATCCTCAGCTACGACAAGACGGTGATCATCCCCGACGAGCGGGCCGGGTGCTCGCTCGCGGAGACGATCACGGCCGAGCAGGTGCGTGCGTGGAAGGCCGAGTACACCGTCGAGGGCGAGCCGCCACCGGTGGTCGTGATGTACGTCAACACGACCGCCGCCGTGAAGGCCGAGACCGACATCTGCTGCACATCGTCCAACGCCGTCGAGGTCGTCGCGTCGATCCCGCCCGAGCAGACGGTGCTGTTCGGCCCCGACCAGTTCCTCGGCGCGCACGTCCAGCGCAGCCTGCAGCGCGACGACATGCACATCTGGCTGGGGGAGTGTCATGTGCACGCCGGTATCAACGGCGCCGACCTGAAAGAACAGGTCGAGGCCGATCCCGACGCCGAGCTGTTCATCCACCCCGAGTGTGGCTGCGCGACCAGTGCGCTGTACCTGGCCGAGGCGGGTGTCGTGCCGAGTGAGCGCACGCACATCCTGTCGACCGGCGGGATGGTCGACCGGGCGCACGAAACCGGTGCCACACGT
>JAUHYJ010000562.1 GCA_030425785.1 Acidimicrobiia bacterium
TCGATCGGCTCCGCCGGCTCGATCCTCTGCCACCGCACCGACGGCGAGATGCTGCGTCGCGAGGGCGACCGGATGTCGTCGAGCGAGATCGCCGCGCACGTCGCGACGCTGGCCGCGGCGCTGACCGGTTCGGCAATCCTCGTCGCCGGCACCCTGCGAGTGGCGCGAAGATGGTCGGCATGAGCACCGCCCAGCACCTCACCCGTGAACAGCTCGACGCCGGCTGGGCCGCCGGAACGAGCCCGACCGAGGTCGGCACGGTCGATCTGATCGTCCGGCGTCCCGACGTCGACGAGCGCGAGGTGCTCGACGAGGGCGAACTGATCGTCGGCGAGGGGCTCGCCGGCGACAACTACGTCGCGCGCGGCAGCAGCTCGACCGACGACGGGTCGGCCCACCCCGAGGCGCAGCTCAACCTGATGAGCAGCCGCGCGCTCGATCTCGTCGCCGACGGCGACCGGTCCCGCTGGCCACTCGCCGGCGACCAGTTCATCGTCGATCTCGATCTGTCGGTCGATCACCTCCCGGTCGGCACCCGCCTGTCGATCGGCACCGCCGTCATCGAGGTCGCCGCCAAGCCCCACAACGGATGCGCCAAGTTCGCCGGCCGGTTCGGCCAGGATGCCGCCAGGTGGGTCAACCAGGTCAAGCACGAGCGCCGGCGGGGGCTGAACGCGATCGTGGTGCGGCCGGGCACCGTGCGCCGCGGCGACGCCATCACCAAGCTCTGAGGGTCTCGTCGCTCTGAGGGTCTCGCCGTCGCCGACGACTGCGCGATACTCGCCCCCGACGAGAGGGGGCTCGTGATGGAACTCGATGGTGCGCGTGTGGTGGTCACCGGTGGATCGGACGGCATCGGCGCCGGGCTCGCCGCCGCGTTCGCGGAGCGCGGTGCCCACGTGATGGTGGTCGCCCGGACGGAACACAAGCTGCGGGCGGTCGCCGACCGTCTTGTCGGAGACCACCTCGTCGCCGACCTCACCGACGCCGACGACGTGGACACCCTCGTCGCCCGGTGCGTCGATCGTCTCGGCCACGTCGACATCTGGGTCAACAACGCCGGCGTCGAGACGAACCAATCGCTCGCCGCGACGCCCCGGGACGACATCCGTGCCCTCGTCCGCCTGAACGTCGAGGCGGCGTTCCTGCTCACCCGCGACGTCCTCGACCACATGCTGCCCAGGGGCAGCGGCCACATCGTCCAGATGGCGTCCGTCGCCGGCGCGGTGCCGTTCCCGGGGCTCACCGCCTACGCGGGCTCGAAGGCGGCCCTGACCCACTTCACCGAGTCGCTCCGGCTCGAGCTGAAAGGCACCGGGATCGGGCTGACGGTGGTCTCGCCAGGCCCGGTCGAGACCGCCATGTGGGACCGCCTCGAGGATGCCGACAACGACTTCGCGATGGTCGGCCTGCGGCGGTTCAAGCACCTCGGGTTCCTGCCCAAGCTCGACGTCGGGCGAGTGGTCGACGCGACCGTCGGTGCCGTCGAACGCGATCGCCGATTCGTGCGGCTGCCGCGCCGGTACACCGGCTACCACCTGCTGTCGAACGCGCCGCGACGACTCGTCGAGGCGGCGCTGATCGGCACCCGATTCCCGCGCGACTGGGAGGAGACCAGCTCATGACGTTCACCAAGATCTGGGAGACCGACAACCCGCCGTCGACGAAGTGGCCGCTCTACACGCGCGGCAACGTCGGCGAGGTGTTCCCCGAGGTCGTGCTCCCGCTCACCTGGAGCCTGCTCGGCGGTGCGGCCGAGCGTGGTTGGCGCGAGGCGTTCGTCAAGATGGGCCTCGTCGCCGATGGCGACTTCCCGCCCGACGAGGACATGATCATCCTGAGCGTCTTCGGCGGCTACTGCTACATCAACGCGAGCTATGTGCGCATGCTCGGTGTGCGGGCTCCCGGCGGCGCGGTCGAGAACATCGACGCCCTCTTCTTCGGCGAGTCCGACGCGCCCGACTACGAGCCGCGCGACGGTGACAAGAACCTGAGGGCGACGCTCCGCCTCGGCAAGACGGTCCTGCGCGTGCTCGGCACCAAGGACCTCCCCGAGCTGCGCCACGACCAGCAGCGCGCCGATCGGTTCATCTCGCGGTATCCCGGTGACGACGCGTCCGACGAGGCGTTGCTCGCCTACATGCGTTCGTTCGAGCCGTTTTTCCAGCACCTCTTCTTCCGCCACATCGACAACACGTTCTCGAACGCGCTGGTGTCGGGCGCGTTGAACGACCTCGTCGTCAAGGCGGGCAAGCCCGAACTGCTCGTCAGCATCCTCGGCGGGATCGGCGACGTCGAGTCGTCGGGTCCGGCCGCCGCGATGTGGGAGCTGTCGCGCCTCGACCGCGACAGCGACGAGTACCGCACCGGATTCGACGAGTTCCTCGCGACCTACGGCACGCGGGGCCCGAACGAGTGGGATCTCGGCTCCGACCCGTGGCTGTTCAACCCGGCCGCCGCCACCGCCGCCATCGACGCCATGCGGGGCGCGGACGCGAGCCACGCACCGGCGGTGCAGTCGCAGCGCCTGACGGAGCGGCGCGAGGCCTCCGTCGCCGAGGTCCGCGCCGCACTCAATCCCCTCGATCGCCTCCAGTTCGGCAAGGCGCTCGCCGCCACGATCGTCTACTCCCAGGCGCGCGAGCGGTCGAAGACGACCGTGATCAAGGTGATCCATGCCGTCCGGCGTGCCCAGGCCGAGCTCGCCCGACGGGCGGCGGAGCGTGGCGGTGCACCGGGCGACGGTGCGAACCGCCGGCTCAGCTGCATGCTGAACATCGACGAGTTCGAGCAGTACGTCGCCGACCCGGGCCCGTTCGCCGACCTGATCGCGTCGCGTGCACCGCTGCACGAGCGGCTGTCGAACCTGATCCCGCCGTTCATCGTCGACGGCACCGTGCCACCGATCGACACCTGGCAGCCTCGGTGGTCGACCGGCACCCGGCTCGAATCGGGCGCCCGTCTGCAGGGCATCGCCGGCTGCCCGGGTGTGGCGCGCGGGCGCGCCCGCGTCGTGCTCGATGCCGGCGACCCCGGCGACCTCGGT
>JAUHYJ010000563.1 GCA_030425785.1 Acidimicrobiia bacterium
TCCATCAACGTCTCGAGCACCTGCGCCTGCACGGTGACGTCGAGCGCCGTGGTCGGCTCGTCGGCGATGATGATGTCGGGATCGTTCATCATCGCCATCGCGATCATCACGCGCTGACGCATGCCGCCCGAGAACTCGTGCGGATACGAATCGGCACGCTGCTTCGCCTGGGGAATGCCGACCTGGTCGAGGGCGTCGATCGCACGCTGCTTGGCGGCCTTCGGGCTGATGCGATGGTGCGCCCGCACGATCTCGGCCAGCTGGTAGCCGATCGTGTACACCGGGTTCAGCGACGTCATCGGATCCTGGAAGATCATCGCGATGTCGTTGCCACGGAACTTTCGGACGTCACGGTCGCGCACCCCGAGCAGCTGATTACCCCGGTAGACCGCCGAACCGTCGATGCGGGCCGTGTTCGGGAGCAGGCCCATGAGCGCCATCGTCGACACCGACTTGCCCGAACCGGACTCGCCGACGATGCCGAACACCTCGTTGCGCCGCACCTCGTAGGTGACGCCGCGCACGGCGCGGACCAGACCGTCCTCGGACGGGAACGTGACGTGCAGGTCGTCGACCGACAGCAGGATGTCGTCGTCGGTCGCGGCCGCGGCGGGATCGGACACGGTGGCGGTCACTGGCGCACCCGCGTCTGCTTCGGGTCGAACGCGTCGCGCAGACCGTCACCGATGAAGTTGATGCACAGTGCGATCGCCACGATGAACAGGCCGGGCCACCAGAACAGCCACGGCCGGGTGTTGAACGCCGTCTGGTAGTTCGAGACCTGCAGGCCGAGCGACGTCGTGCCGCTGCCGAACCCGAGGTAGGCGAGCGCCGTCTCGACCAGGATCGCCGCCGAGATCAGCAGCGTGCCGAGCACGATGACGGAACCGACGACGTTCGGCAGGATGTGCTTCCACATGATCCGGGTGTTGCTCGCCCCCATCGCCTTCGCCGCCTCGACGAACTCCTTCTCGCGCAGCGACATGAACTCGGCGCGCACGACGCGAGCGGTCGTCAGCCACGACGCGAGCGCGATGATCATCGCCATCCACAAGAAGCTGTCGGTGTCGAACCGACGGCTGAGCACCACCGCCACCACGAGCAGCGGCACCGTGAACAGCACGTCGACGAAGCGCATCAGCGCGTTGTCGACCCAGCCCCGGTAGTAGCCGGCGAGCCCGCCGACGATCGTCCCGATGAACGTGGCGACGAGCCCGGCGGTCAGCGCGATCAGCAGGCTCTGCTGCGACCCCCGCAGGGTGACCGCGAAGTAGTCGCGCCCGATGTTGTCCTGCCCGAACGGGTGCTCGCCGAGGGCGAGACCGTCGCCGTCGAGCCACGGGATCAGGTCGAGCGTGGGGCGGCCACCGTTCTCGAGGATGCCGCTCTGGTCGGGCGGGTACTTCCACAGCCACAACCCGACGTACGACAGGAGCACGATGAAGACGAGCACCGTGAGGCTGGCCATGGCCAACCGGTGCCGGAAGAACCGGCGGACGACCATCTGGCGCTGCGTGCGCGACTCGACGGTGAACTCGTCGACGATCACGTCGTCGGGCTCGATGCCTTCCATCGCGATGTCCGCGGCGATCGCCTCGTTGGGGCTGTCGATCCGCGGGACGGACTCGGCGTCTTCGATGGTCATCGACGGATCCTCGGGTCGAGATAGGCGTACAGGATGTCGGCGAGGGCGTTCATGAGCACGATCGACACCGACGACACGACGATGAACGCCATCACCGGGTTCGGGTCGACGTCCTGGACGCCCTCGATGAACAGCGAGCCCATGCCCTTCCAGCCGAAGACCCGCTCGGTGATCACGGCGCCCTCGATGACGGTGGCGAAGCTGATCACCACGACGGTCATGACGGGGATCAGCGCCGTGCGGAACGCGTGACGCATGATGACCTGCGTGGCCGGCAGACCCTTGGCCTTGGCCGTGCGCACGTAGTCGGACTTGAGCGTGTCGAGCATCGACGAGCGGGTGAAGCGCATGAACGTGGCGAACCCGATCAGGGCGAGCGCCAGCGACGGCAGCACCTGGTGCCCGGCGTAGTCGACCATCGTCTCCCAGAACGGTGCGTCGAGGTTCGGCGTCTTGGGACCGATCGTCGCGATCGTGCGGCCCGGCTCCCAGGCGGAGATGAAGCGGTCGAACACGACGATGACGCCGACGAGGAAGGCGGACATCATGCCGGCGCGAACGGCGGCGGCCCGATCGATCTCGCCGCCGAGCAGTGCGCCGATCGCTCCCCCGGTCCCGAGCGAGATGATCAACAGCAGCAGCAGTCGCAGCCACGACATGTCGTCGATCCACGACGAGGCGACGGCCGAGCCGACCACGCCGGCGGCAGCCGCGGCCAACCCGGCGGCGACGACGTTCTGGTTGCTGAGCGGGGCGAAGATGATGGCGGCCAGCACGCCTGCGATCGCCGACAGCAAGATGATCGCGATCAGCGACAGGCCCGGGTTCACGAGCCAGTCGGTCACGTCGATGATCACGAGCGCGACGGCGAGCACGGCCGCGGTCACGCCACCCACCAACAGGCGGCGCTGGCGCGACCCACCGGCGAGGCCGGCGGCGATGACGGCACCCAGGACGACGAGGATCACGATGCCCACCGTCGACAGCCCCGGTTGCTCGAGGTAGTCGTTGAACTTGATGGCGCCGAACTCCTTCAGGAGCACGGCCAGCCAGAAGACCGGGAGCGAGAAGAACAAGAAGGCGGCGAACGTCGACGTGTAGTCGATGGCGCTGTACTGGCGCACCGCCGTGATGATGCCGACCACGAGCCCGAGCAGGATCGAGGCGACGGTGGCGAGGATGATGAGGCGGAACGTGGTGCCCATCGCCTGTGTCAGGAGGGCGGACACGTCCTGGCCGTCGCGGTTCAGACCGAAGTCGCCGCGGAACAAGCCGGTGAGCCAACTGAAGTAGCGCTCGTGGAACGGCTTGTCGAGTTCGAGCGTGACGCGCAGCTGCGCCATCGTCTGCTCGGCGTTGGGATCGCGCGACTGGCGCAGCTCGGCTAGGGGGTCA
>JAUHYJ010000016.1 GCA_030425785.1 Acidimicrobiia bacterium
GGCCTGGGCGAGCAGCGACTCGCTGAACCGCGACCGCAGCTGATAGCGGTGATCGATGCCCTGCTCGATCGCTCGCGCCGACTCGGTGGCGGCGAGGGTGCCCAGCACCTGGATCAGAGCGGCGATCACGAGGTAGGCGCCGAGCCGACCCCACTCCGCGCTGTCGTCGGCCCGTTCGATGGTCGAGAGCGCGCCGAGGAACTGCAGTTGGGCGAGGTACGCGGCACCGAGCAGGTAGGTGGCGCGCAGCGGCCGACGGCGGGCTTCGGCGGTGAGCGCGATCCGCTCGAGGAAGATCACGGGCAGCGCGAGCAGGGCGATCTGCACGGCGAGACCGGCGACCTGGTCGACCACGTCGTCGGATCCGGCGATCCACTCGCTTCCGATCAGCCAGACGGCGATCAGGCCGGCCGGGAGGCTCAGCGCGGCGATGACCGGGTTGCGTCGGTTGCCCGTCGCCCGACCGACGTTGATTGCGGCGAGCGCGATCAGCGCCATCGCGATCGGGACGACGGCGAACGCCACCCACCGCTCGACGACCCGAAGGGTGTCGAGGATGTCCCAGGTCCGGTCGAGCTGGCTCGTCAGGACGCCGCTGTCACGACTCTGCTGCCACAGCAGGAGCAGCACGACGGCGCCGGCGACGGTGAGCAGGCACAAGGCGGCCAGCAGCATCGACATCACGACGCGCAGCACCGATTCACCCGGGTACGGCTTTCGCGCCGGGGCACGAGCACCGTGGCGGACGCCACGCACGCGGTCGAGCGTGCGTCGAAGCGGGCCGCCGTCGGACGGCGTCACCGCTTCTCGCGTGATCGACTGACGGGCCTCGGCGACGCGCGCGGTCGTCACACGACCGCTCGCGTCGACGGCAGAGCCCGAGTCAGGGGTCATGGCCGCCTGCACTCCCACACGTCTTCATCGTCGCACATCTCCGCCGACTTGAGCGCAAATGCCGCCGCATCGCGAACACGTCCCGAACGGTCGTCGACGTCGTCTGCGAGACTGGCGGCGATGCGCCTCCAGGTGACGAATCCCGACGAGCACGAGCACCTCATCGAGTTCCCGTTCGACCAGCGTCTCGCCGACTGGGACCTCCCCAATCTGCACCGAGTGCTCGGCATCCATCGCCACGAGGTGAAGCTGATCGAGTTCGACCGCGTCTCGTACGTGATCAAGGAGCTCCCCGACCGACTCGTGCTGCGCGAGTACGAGCTGCTGCGCGAGGTCGACGATCTCGGTCTGCCGACGGTCGACGCCGTCGCGGCGGTGACCCAGCGCGAGACGACCGACGGTGACGGGTTGCTGATCACCCGGCACCTCGACTACTCGTTGCCCTACCGGTCGCTGCTGATGGGCCGAGGCCTCGAGATCCCCTACCTCGGCGAACGGCTGCTCGACGCCATGGTGGCGCTGCTCGTGCGCATCCACCTGGCCGGCATCTTCTGGGGCGACTGCTCGCTGAACAACACCCTGTTCCGGCGTGACGCCGGCGCGCTGCAGGCGTACATCATCGACCTCGAGACCGCGGAGCAGCACGAGTCGCTGAGCACCGGCCAGCGCGAGCTCGACGTGATGATCGCCCGCGACAACATGGCGGGTGGCCTGCTCGACCTGCAGGCATCGGGGCGCCTGACGGCGCACATCGATCCGATCGACGCCGCGAACACGGTCGTCGAGCAGTACGAGGCGTTGTGGAACGAGATCACGACGCCGATCGACGCCGCGATCGGCGACGCCGACCCGATCCGCCAGCACCTCGACCGGCTCCATTCGCTCGGCTTCGCCGTCGACGAGATCGAGGTCATCAGCAACCCCGACGGCCGCTCGGTCCGGATCATCCCGAAGGTCGTCGAGCACGGCTACCACGCCGAGCGACTGGCGAGCCTCACCGGGCTCCAGGCGGGCGACAACCAGGCCCGCCGGATGCTGCAGGACATCAAGAGCTTCCACGCCGACCAGCAGGCGCAGGCGGTCGAGAGCGGTGGTCGGCAGGTGCCGTTCAACGTGAGCGCGGTGCGGTGGCTCGACCGCGTGTTCGAGCCGACGATGGCGCAGGTCCCGCCCGAGTTGTTCGAGCGGCTCGAGGCCGCCGAGCTGTTCCATCACCTGCTCGATCACCGGTACTACATGGGTGAGCGACTCGGCCGCCCGGTCAAGCTCGCCGAGGCTCTCGAGGACTACCTCGAGCATCTGCGGGCAGCACCCGCCGAGCGGGTGCTGCTCACCGACGCCGCCGCCGTCGGTGACCCCACCGGCGAGATCACCTTCGACTGATCACGACCTCGTCGGCGGCACGTCGGCGTCCGGCTCGATCTGCTTCGCGTCGCCCGTCGAGGCGATACGTTGGTCGCCATGACCGGCATCGTCGACGTACAGGGTCGAGAGATCCTCGACTCCCGTGGCAACCCGACCGTCGAGGTCGACATCAGGCTGGCGTCCGGCGCCGTCGGGCGCGCGGCCGTGCCGAGCGGTGCCTCCACCGGCGAGCACGAAGCCGTCGAGCTGCGCGACGGCGGCGACCGCTACGGCGGCAAGGGGGTGCAGACCGCCGTCGGCTTCGTCAACACCGAGGTGCGCGAGCTGCTCGCCGGCCACGACGCCGCCGATCAGCGCGGCGTCGACCGAGCCCTGCTCGACCTCGACGGCACCGACAACAAGGGGCGCCTCGGCGCCAACGCGATCCTCGGGGTGAGCCTCGCGACCGCGAAGGCGGCCGCTGCCGAACTCGCCATCCCGCTCTACCGGCACGTCGGGGGCGCCAATGCCCACGTCCTGCCGGTGCCGATGATGAACGTGCTGAACGGTGGCGTGCACGCCGACAACTCGGTCGACTTCCAGGAGTTCATGATCATGCCCGTCGGCGCGCCCTCGTTCCGCGAGGCGTTGCGCATGGGCACCCAGACGTACCACGTGCTCAAGAAGGTGCTGCACGACAAGGGCCTGAACACCGCCGTCGGCGACGAGGGCGGGTTCGCACCCGACCTCGATTCGAACGAGGACGCCATCAAGCTGCTCATGGAGGCGATCGAGGCCGCCGGCTACTCGCCCGGCGACGAGATCGCGATCGCACTCGACCCGGCGGTGAGCGAGATCTACCGCGATGGCGCCTACCACCTCGACGGTGAAGGCAAGGTGCTGTCGGCGGACGAGCTCGCCGACTACTGGGCCCGCATCGTCGACACGTACCCGGTCGTGTCGATCGAGGACGGCATGCAGGAAGACGACTGGGACGGCTGGGCGAAGCTCACCGGTGCGATCGGCGACCGCTGCCAGCTCGTCGGCGACGACCTGTTCGTCACGAACAGCCGTCGGCTCCAGATGGGCATCGACCGGTCGACGGCGAACTCGATCCTGGTCAAGGTCAACCAGATCGGCTCGCTGACCGAGACGCTCGACACCGTGGCGCTCGCGACCCGGCACGCCTACACCGCGGTGATGTCGCACCGCTCCGGCGAGACCGAGGACGCCACGATCGCCGACCTGGCCGTCGCCACCGACTGCGGACAGATCAAGACCGGCGCACCGGCGCGCTCGGACCGCGTGGCCAAGTACAACCAGCTGCTGCGCATCGAAGAGCAGCTCGGCGAGCAGGCGGCGTTCCACGGTCGCGCCGCGCTCGCGCCGCGCTGACGTGCCACCAGCGGGCACTCACCGACTGGCAGACTGACGCGGTGAGCGACGGTACCAAGCAGGCGACGCGCGTGTCGCGCCCCGAGCGGGCGGCGTCCGACGCCGGGCGCTCGCGACTCGGCGACTCGACCCGGCCCATCGCTCGCGAGCGGCGCATCCTCACCCAGCGGCGCAGCACCGTCCTGATGGCGCTCGTGGCGCTCGGCATCGCCGGGGCACTCGCCGTGGCGCTGTTCGGTATCCCGGTGCGCACCCTGTTCGACCAGGACGCGCGGATCGAGCAACGCTCCGAGCAGGTGGCCGAGCTCGAGTCGGTCGTCGCCGACCTGCGCAGCGAGGTCGACCGGCTCCGCACCACCGACGGCATCCGCGAGGCCGCCCGCGAGGAGCTCGGATACGTCGAGGCCGGTGAGATCCGCGAGACCGTGCTCGACTACCCCGACCTGCCGACCGACCTCCCCGACGGTTGGCCGTACAGCGTCATCAGCGGAATCGCCGACCTGCGCCGCAGCGGTTCGGTCCCGACGGCACCGTGAGCGAACCCGGGCGCTGGCTCGACCGGGGCGACACCGTCATCTACGACAGCCCCTGGGTTCGGCTCGTCACGACCGACGTGGTGCTGCCCGACGGCACCCGCATCGACCACCACGTCGTGCGGATGGACCGGCCCGCCGCCGGGACGATCGTCGTCCGCGACGACGAGGTGCTGCTCATGTGGCGACACCGGTTCATCACCGACAGCTGGGGGTGGGAGATCCCCGCCGGCGGCGTCGACCCGGGCGAGGACCTCGCCGCCGCCGCCCGGCGCGAGGCACTCGAGGAGACCGGCTGGGAGCCGACGTCGGTGACATCGCTGTGCTCGTTCCACCCGGCGAACGGATTGGTCGACCAGTCGTTCCACATCTTCGTGGCACACGATGCGACACACCGTGGCGACCCCTCCGACCCCAACGAGGCAGCACGGATCGAGTGGGTCGCCATCGACGAGGTCCGCCGACGCCTGCTCGCGGGCGAGATCACCGACGGACTCAGCTTCGCGGCCCTGGCGTTCGCCTTCACCGCCGGCGCACTCGCCTGATCCGGTGTCGGCGGCGTCCTGGGCGCAGCGGCGCACTGGGGCGACGTGTGGCCCGAGCCGCTGACCATCGTCGTGCTGGTCGCACCGAGCGGGGCGGGCGTGCTCGGCCAGCTCGCCCAGCTCAGCGTCGGCTGGTCCGACTCCAAGCGGAGCGCGCCGGCCGCCGCGGGTACGTTGGGGCGCGATGAGGTCGACGATCGGGCGTCTGCGACTCGCGGTGGCGATGGTGCTGACGGTCTTCGTCGTCGGCACCATCGGCTACGCGGCCTTCGGGCTCTCGGTGCTCGACGCGATGTACATGACGATCACGACGATCACGACGGTCGGCTTCCGCGAGATCATCGGACCGGACGTCACCAACGCCGAGAAGCTGTTCACGATGGCGATCATCGTCACCGGTGTCAGCACCGTCCTGTACACGTTCACGCTCGGCGTGCAGGTCGTGGTCGAAGGTCAGTTGCGCGAGTTCGTGGGGAGGAGACGAATGGACAAGCAGATCGCCGACATGCGCGGTCACGTCATCGTGTGCGGATGGGGCCGCGTCGGCAAGGCGGTGGCAGGCGACCTGCTCGCCGCCGGCCGCCCGGTCGTCGTGATCGACGTGAACGAGGAACGCATCCGCAGCATCGACGTCCCGACCGTGGTCGGCGATGCGACGCTCGACGCCACCCTGCGCGCCGCGGGGATCGAGCACGCCACCTCGCTCGTCGCGGCCCTCGAGGGCGACGCCGAGAACCTGTTCGTCACCCTGTCGAGCAAGGCCATCAATCCCGGGCTGTTCATCGTCGCCCGCGCCCGCCAGGAGGAGAGCGTCGACAAGCTCAGCCGCGCGGGCGCCGACCGGGTCGTCAACCCCCAGGAGCTGGGCGCCGCGCGCATGGCGTCGTTCGTCGTGCAGCCGAACGTGGCCGAGTTCGTCGACGTCGTCATGCACGAGCGCTCGATGGACTTCCGGATGCAGGAGGTCGACATCCCCGACGACTCGCCGCTCGCCGGGCAGTCGCTGCGGGAGGCCAACCTGCGCGAGCAGGCCGGCGTGCTCGTGCTCGCGTTGCGCGGTGACGACGGCGTGTTCACGACCAACCCGGCCCCCGACACGGTGCTGCACCCGCACAACGTCGTGATCGCCGTCGGAACCACCGATGCCCTCGACCGGCTCGTGAAGGTCGTGCAGTGACCGGTTCCGAACGCACCCACGTCCTGCTCGACCTCGACGGCACCCTGTCGGACTCCGAGCCGGGGATCATGCGGTCGCTGCAATGGGCCTGCGAGCAGGAGGGCTTCCCGATCCCGACCGAGGCGGAAGTGCGGTCGGTGATCGGACCGCCGTTCGAGATCGGCCTCCCGTCGATCGGCATCCCCGACGATGCGCTCGAACGGGTCATCAACACGTACCGCAGCCGATACGAACGGATCGGCGCCTTCGAGAACACCCTGTACGACGGCATCGTCGAGATGCTCGACGCGATGGCGGCGTCCGGCCTGTCGCTCTCGATCGCGACGGCCAAGCCGGAACAGACCGCGCACCCGATCCTCGACTACTTCGAGATCAGCGGCCGGTTCGAGGTCCGGGCCGGGGCGACGATGACGTCCGAGCGTCGCACGAAGGCCCAGGTCATCGACCACGCGCTGCACGAGCTCGGCATCTGGGGTCACCCCGATCTCGAGGCGATGGTGATCATGGTCGGCGACCGCGACCACGACGTCCACGGGGCGATGCACCACGGCATCCCGTGCATCGGCGTGCGTTGGGGCTACGGCTCGATCGAGGAGCTGCTCACGGCCGGCGCCGTCGCCATCGCCGACACCCCGGCCGACGTTGCGGCGATGGTCGCCGAGCCGTACCGTTTGATCCGCTCATGAGCGACGCACCCCTCGACACCCGCCTCTCCGGCGACCCGGAGTACACGCTCTGCGATCCGCCGCCGCTCGGGCCGCCGCGCACCCGGGCCGATCGGTTCATGCGGCGCGTGCTCCGGCTGCCCGTCGACGGACCGAAGGCGACGGCCGCCGAGGCCCAGCGGGCGTTCCAGACATCGGTCGCCGTGGCGGCCGTGCGCTGCCTGATCATGTACATCCTGCTGCCGTTCGTCCTCCCGGCGATCGGCATCGCGGCCGGGGTCGGGCCCTGGATCGGCCTGCCGATCGCCGTGGCGGCGATCGTCGCGGTCACGATGAGCATCCGCCGGTTCTGGCGCGCGGATCACTCGAAGCGCTGGCACTACACCGTGATCGGCAGCATCGTGATCGGCTTCATGGTCTACGAGATCGTGAAGGATCTCCGCGACATCCTCACCTGACCCCGCCCCATCCCGCCCCGCTCACGTTCTGGTCGGAGTTCTGGCGCCCCGCTCACGTACTGGTCGGAGTTCCGGACGTCATGACGGCCGAAACTCCGACCGGAACGACCCCGGTTGGCGAGTTGTCCGACCGGAACGGGAACGGAGGGGATGGGAGGGACGTGGTCACATGGCGAGTTGGCTGTTGCCGGTCGCCTGCAGGCTCGGGCCGCGCTCCGCACCCGATGAGCACTGCCGCCAGAACGCCCGGTAGCTCGGGTACTCGAGCTCGGGCGTGATCCAGCCGCTCGCGACGAGCTCGTCGTGCAGGCGGGGCAGGTTCGTCCACGGCACCGCCATGTCGGCGTGGTGCGCCAGGTGCCAGCCGGTGTGGTACGGCACCATCCAGTAGCGGGCCAGCAGCGACTGACGGATCACGTGGGTCGTCTCGCGGCGATCGCGCGACCGGATCATGCCGCCGTGCTCGGCGATCGCCCGCAAGCGGTTCGAGAACTTCCAGAGCGTCGACCACGACAGGATCCAGACGAGATAGGCGAACGGCCGCTGGACGGCGATCGCAGCACCGAGCATGACGACGTGGAGCCCGAGGATCATCAACGCCTCGGCCTTGCGAGCCCGGATCGCCGTGCCGAGCACGACGAAGTTCTTGTACGCACTCTGGCCGGTGAGGTCACGTCGCAGCTTGCGGCGCCACGACGCCTTCGAGATCGGGTAGCCGGTGTAGAGCGCCATGTCGGGCTCGTCGGGACCCATCTCGTCGCGGTGGTGGGCGAAGTGCGCCCGGCGGTAGGCCATCGTGGCGGTGTACGACGAGTAGCCGACGAAGCGGCCGACCAGGTCGTTCGCCCGCCGGTTCGAGAACAGCAGGCGGTGGGCGGCCTCGTGGGCGAGGATGTTGAGGCACACGTGCCCGCGTGCCATCAGGAAGAACGCGAGCACGTACGACCACCAGGTGTTGATCACCGCCGCCGCGATCACGACACCGTACGACTGCAGGATCGTCGCGGTCACGGCGACGACGTTGCGCAGGTTCGGGATGGTGCGCAGCTCGTCGCGCAGCTCGCGGATCGGCATGCCGCGTGCGTTGAAGCGGTCGTTCGGCAGCACGGCGGGTCGCGCGGACGGCGGCGGGACCATGTTCGTGTGGGCGCTCGCGGGTGCTGCGTGTACAGCGGTGTCGGCCATACCCCCATGTTACACTTCGTGATCGTGGCGAGCAATGTACGTGACATCGCACCCGAGGTCGGCGCTCGCCCACTCAACGCCCGCTCACTGGCACTGTCGGCACTGCTCGGTACGCACCCACCGCGCTTGTCGGCGCACGGCCTGGTGGCGCTGGCCGAGGCGTTCGGCATCAGCGCCGGTGCGATGCGCACCGCGCTGTCACGGCTGGCGGCGGTCGGCGACGTCGTCAACGACGGCGGCACCTACTCCCTCACCGAGCGCCTCGCCGCACGCCAGGCCGCCCAGGACGCCGGACGGCGGCCACCCGCGACGTGGGACGGTCGCTGGCGCACCGCCGTCGCCGCCGCCGACCAACGCGACCTGGCCGACCGCCGCCGAATCCGCAGCGTGTTCGCCGACGCCCGGTTCGGCGAGCTGCGCCCCGACACCTGGCTCCGGCCGGCGAACCTCGCCGCACCAGCGCTCGGCGACGACTGGATCGTGACGACCGGGGAGTTGTCGGGGGTGACGGCCGACGAGCTCGTCCGCCGCCTGTGGGACCTCGACGCGCTCGCAGCCGACGCACGCTCCCTCCTGGCCGCGCTCGACGTCGCGAGGGACGCGCTCGACGGATCCGACCCGGCGGCGATCCCGGCTGCGTTCGAGGTGTCCGCACGCGTCGTGCGCTTCCTGCGCAGCGAACCCCTCCTCCCCTGCGAGCTCGTGCCCGACAGCTGGCCGATCGCCGAGCTCCGCCGCCGGTACGACGGCGTCGAGGCCGCGCTGCAGGAACGCCTGCGCCCGATCCTGCTCGGCGACGGCTGAACGACGACCGGCGCCGCAACGCCCCGCTCGGGAACTATCGTGTGCCGACCGGCGTGAACAGCCGGCGTCGGCCCATCCCCCCGATCGGCCGAGCCCACCATCCTGGGGAGGACACATGAAGAAGTCATTCGTTTCGTCGATCGCGGTCGTGGCTGCGCTCGGCCTCGTCGCCGCGGCGTGCGGTGGTGACGACGACGACGCTCCGGTCGACTCGTCGGCCGCCGAGGAGCCCGCCGGCGACGAGCCGGCGACCGACGAACCTGCGACCGACGAACCGGCAACCGACGAGCCGGCAGCCGCCGACGGGTTCGACCTCGAAGGTCGCACCGTCACGGTCGCCGTCGAGAACGCCTACCTGCCGTTCAACTACCTCGACCCCGAGACCGGCGAGCCGACCGGCTGGGACTACGAGGCGATCGACGCCATGTGCGGCATCCTGAACTGCACGCCGGAGTACCAGACCTTCAGCTGGGAGCCGATGATCCAGGCGGTCGCCGACGGCCAGTTCGACATGGCCGCCGACGGCATCACGATCACCGACGAGCGGGCCGAGATCGTCGACTTCTCCGACGGCTACATCTCGCTCGAGCAGCGTCTGCTCGTGGCGGCCGACAGCGAGATCACCGGCGCACAGGACATCATCGACTCGGGCTGCACCGTGGCGTCGCAGATCGGCACGACCAACCTCGCCACCGCGCAGGAGAACTTCGGTGAGGAGAACGTCGTCGCACTCGACGAGTTCGGCTTCGTCGTCCAATCGGTCATCGCCGGCGACAACTGCGCCGCTGTCATCGACGAGACCGCCGGTCAGGGCTACGTCGGCGCCAACGCCGACGCCGTCAAGCTCGTCGGCGACTCGCTGTCGGCCGACGAACTCGGCTTCATCTTCCCGAAGGGCAGCGATCTGGTCGAGCCGTTCAACTACGCCCTCGATCAGCTGAAGGCCGACGGCACGCTCGAGACCATCTCGGCGAAGTACTTCGGCGACTCGTTCACGATCAGCTACGACGACATCGAGTTCCCCGAGTGCGGGCCCGAACAGGGCTGCGACGAGGAGTCGACCGATGACGGGTCGACGGAGGAGGACGGCTGACCGACCCGGTCGACCGACCAACCTGTCGACCGAGGGCCGGGTCCGCTGCGGCGGGCCCGGCCCTCGTCGCGTCCCCGCCTCAGTGCTGCAGGATCTTGTCGAAGAACGCCTTCGTGCGCGCTTCGCGCGGATGGTCGAAGATCTGGTCCGGCGTTCCCATCTCGACGAAGACACCCTCGTCGATGAACACGACCCGGTCGGCAGCGGCCCGGGCGAACCCCATCTCGTGGGTGACGACGACCATCGTCATGCCGGCCTTCGCCAGCTCGAGCATCACGTCGAGCACCTCTTTGACCATCTCGGGGTCGAGCGCGCTGGTGGGCTCGTCGAAGAGCATCACCTTCGGCCCCATGGCGAGCGAGCGGGCGATCGCCACCCGCTGCTGCTGGCCACCCGACAGCTGGCGCGGATACGAGCCGGCCTTCTCCGGAATCCCGACCCGGGTGAGCTGGCGCATCGCCTCGACCTCGGCCTCCTCCTTCGAGCGCTTGCGCACCTTGCGCTGGGCGAGGGTGATGTTGTCGAGCACGGTCAGATGCGGGAACAGGTTGAACTGCTGGAACACCATGCCGGTCTCGGCTCGCATCCGGTCGAGGTTCGCGTCCGGCGCGGTGACGTACTCGCCGTCGATACGGATCGCTCCCTCGGTCGGGATCTCGAGCATGTTGAGGCACCTCAGCACCGTCGACTTGCCGCTCCCCGACGGCCCGACGATCACGACGACCTCCCCGGGCGCGATCTCGATGTCGACGCCACGGACGGCGTGGATGTCCTTGCCGAACGTCTTGTGGAGGTTGGTCACCTCGATCAGTGGCAGCATCAGCGGGCTCCCTTCCGGTCCTGGCTGAGTCGTCGCTCGACGACCCCGAGGAGCAGGGACAGCACGACCGTGAGCGTGAGGTAGATGAAGGTGAGGGCCAGGTAGCTGTCGCGGAACTTGAAGCTGCCCGAGGCGTACTGGCGACCGCGTTGGGTGAGTTCGAGCACACCGAGCACCGACAGCAACGACGTGTCCTTCAAGATGGCGATGAAGTCGTTGCCGAGCGGCGGCACGACGGCGCGGATGGCCTGAGGGAGCACGATCGACCGGGTCGTCTCGCGCCGGCTGAGCCCGAGCGACCGGCCGGCCTCGATCTGCCCCCGATCGACCGACTGGATGCCGGCCCGAAAGATCTCTGCGATGTAGCCCGCGTAGATCAGCGACAGGGCGATGATCGCGCGCCACTCCTGCGGCACACGGTTGGGCTGCCCCAGCGCATCACTCACCGAGGGCACGATCACCAGGGCGATGGTGAAGATCAGCACCAGGATCGGGATGCCGCGGATCAGCTCGACGTACGAGCGTGCGAGGTTGCGCGCCACCACGTTCTGCGATGTACGTGCGAGCGCGATGACCATGCCGATCACGCACGAGATGACGAAGGAGTAGACGGTGGCCTTGACGGTGAGCCAGAGGCCCGGGATGATGCGATCGAACGCGATGTTGTACCCCTCGTTGAACGCGACGAGCAGACCGAGCACGACGAGCACCACCGCAACGATCACGCCCCACCACGGGAACGTGTCGTACCAGGGGTCGGTGTCGTTCCGATGGGTCCAGCGCGGCGCCGAGGTGTCCGGTGCCAGATCGAGCGAGGCGGTGTGTGACCGTGACGAGTTGCCGAATGCCGGCATGGAGCCCTCCCTTGCGTGAGCACGTCATCTCACCACATCCCGTCGGCGGACACCAACGGCCTCAGCACGAGCCCGAGGGCGATCCGGAGACCGGGACGGCGGGTGGAGCGGGCCGGGGCGGATGAGGCATGATGGCGGGGCACCGACTACGGTCGGCGCCGCAACCGTCCCACGCAAGAAGACCGAGGGGAGTCCCAGTGGAGATCAGCGTCACCATCAACGGGGTCACGCACACCGGTGATGTCGAACCGCGCACCCTGCTCGTGCAGTACATCCGCGAGCACGTCGGGCTGACCGGCACGAACATCGGCTGCGACACCTCGTCGTGCGGTGCGTGCAGCCTGCACCTCAACGGTGAGGCGGTGAAGAGCTGCACCGTGCTGGCCGTCCAGGCCGACGGGCAGGAGATCACCACCATCGAGGGCCTCGCCTCCGAGGACGGCACCCTGCACCCGATGCAGCAGGCCTTCCAGGACAACCACGGCCTCCAGTGCGGCTACTGCACGCCGGGCATGGTCATGGCGGCGACGAGCCTGCTCAAGGAGAACCCGAACCCGACCGAGGACGAGGTCCGCATCGGGCTCGAGGGCAACCTGTGCCGGTGCACGGGCTATCACAACATCGTCCAGTCCGTCCTCGCCGCGGCGGGCAAGTGAGAGAGGTCTGAGCGATGATCCCAGCAGCATTCGAGTACGTCCGGGCCGGCTCGGCCGACGAAGCGATCAGCCTGATCGCCGAGCACGGCGACGAGGCCAAGTTCCTCGCCGGCGGCCACAGCCTCCTCCCCCTCATGAAGCTGCGCCTCGCGCAGCCCACGGTGCTCGTCGACATCGGTCGCGTCACCGATCTGTCCTACATCCGTGACGCCGGCGACCACGTCGCGATCGGCGCCCTCACCCGCCACATGGACATCGAGAACAGCGATCTCCTGCAGGCCGAGGTGCCGCTGCTCGCCCATGCCGCCCATCACGTCGGCGATCCGCAGGTGCGCCACCGCGGCACGCTCGGCGGCACGATCGCCCACGCCGACCCGGCGTCCGACCTGCCCGCCACCACGCTGGCGCTCGGGGCGACCTACGTCGCGCAGGGCCCGAACGGCACCCGCGAGATCGCGGCGGGCGACTTCTACCAGGGGTTCCTCACCTCGGCGCTCGCCGCCGACGAGATGCTCACCGAGATCCGCGTGCCGAAGATGCAGGGCGCCGGCTGGAGCTTCCAGAAGTTCAACCGTCGCGCCCAGGACTGGGCGATCGTCGGTGTGGCCGCCTGGCGCCGCAACGGCGACTCGGGCGTCGCGCTCGTCAACATGGGCGACACGCCCGTGCTGGCGTCGAGCGTGACGTCGGCCCTGTCGGGTGGCGCCTCGATCGAGGACGCCGCCGAGCAGGCGGCCGCCGAGGCCTCGCCGCAGGCCGACCTGAACGCGAGCGTCGAGTACCGGACCCACCTCGCCAAGGTGCTGGTCAAGCGGGCCCTCACCGAAGCCTCGAGCTGAACGAACCGAACGAACTGCCGCGACAGCTCGCGGACCTGACCGACGGTCGGGTTCGCGAGCTGTTGCGCGTCCCGGCCGACGTCCCGATCGGCGTGCGCCGAGTCGGCGAGGGGTTCGGGTTGGCCTCGGTGATCGCTCGGGTCGACCTCGGCGACGGGCCACACGCCGCGTCGTACGCGGTCAAGCTCTGCAGCGCCGAGTTGGCCGACGCCGAGGCGTACGCCTACGACACGGTGCTGCCGCCGGTCGTGGGCCTCGCACACCCGCGGTTCGAGCAGGCGAGTTCGGACGGCGATGTCGGCGTCGTCGTGACCGAGTTCGTCGCCGGCGAGCAGGGTGACGTCCTGGCCGGATGCACCGCCGCCGACGCCGAACTCCTGACGCGCCGCGTTGCGCGGCTCCACGCAGCCTGGTGGTCCAACCCCGACCCGTCGCTGCCGAGGGTCTACGGAGCGAGGCCGCGCCCGCTCACCGACGAGCAGGTCGAACGATGCCTCGAGCGACACGGTGAGGTGCTCACCGACACGGACGCCACCGTCCTGCAGGGGCTGGCGGACCGGCTCGACCATGCGGCGTCGGTCCTCGACGAGCTCCCGGTGACCGTGCTGCACGGCGATCTCCACCTCGACAACGTGCTGTACACGACAGACGGTCCGGTCCTACTCGACTGGGCCGGAGTCCGCCGCGGGCCCGCCGTCGTCGACGTCGTCCGCTGCGTGGTCGAGTTCGGCGGCGGAGCCACCGGGCTCGCCGATGTGTACACCGACGAGACGCGCCGGCTCGGTGTGGACGACCCGGGGGTCACCGGCGAAACGATCGAGGCGGCGCTGGTGCTCGCTGTGTCACCCACGGTTCGCTGGGCCGTCAATCACGACCTGGGCCCCGACACCCGCGAGTGGCGTCTGTTTCGCTTCGGCCTGACGAGCACGCTCGCGCTGCTCGCCGCCTACAGCAGCCCCGCGTAGTCGCCGCCGTCGACGTGGAGTTGCACGCCGGTGACGAAGCGCGCCGACTCCGAGCACAGGAACGCGACGACCTTGCCGAAGTCGGCGGGGTCGCCGAGCGGGCGATCGGGCAGCCCGTCGCTGTAGATGTCGTGCACCCGCTCGGTCAGGTGGAGCCCGGGTTGGGCGCTGTTGACCGTCACGCCGCTGTCGGCGATCTCGCGGGCCAGCGTCTTCAGGAACCCGGTGGCACCCGCCCGAGCCGTGTTCGACAGGATCAGGCGCGGGTTCGGTTGCCGCACCGCCACCGACGTGATCGCGACGACCCTCCCCCACCCCTGGTCCTGCATCGCCGGGACGGCCGCCTTGCACATCGCCACCACCGACATCAGGTTCAGGTCGAGCGCCCCGGCGTAGGCGTCGACGCCGGTGTCGGCGAAGTTGCCGCCGGGCGGCCCACCGGCGTTGGTGACGAGGATGTCGACCGTGCCACCGAGCGCCTCGGCGGCGGCGTCGACGAAGGCGGCTGCGCCGTCCGGTGTCGACACGTCGCACACGAGTGGCACCGCCCGCTCGCCGATGCGCGCTGCCGCTGCATCGATGCGGGCACGGTCACGACCACAGATCGCGACGTGCGCCCCCTCGTCGGCGAGCGCCTGCGCACTCGCGAACCCCAACCCGGCCGAGCTCGCCGCCACGGCGGCCCGGCGTCCGGCAATACCCAGATCCATGCCGTCCGACCGTACACTCGTGACGAATCGCACGGCAGGTGAGACATGTCCACGGAACTCGACGACTACGACCAGCGTGACCTGGATGCGATCGCCGACGCCGACCAGTTCCCGTACTGGCTCGACGGCGCCGACGAACCCGACACCAACCCGACGCTCGTCCGCACCGAGAGCTGCGACCTGTGCGTCGTCGGCGGCGGGTACACCGGGCTCTGGACCGCGATCATCGCCAAGGAACGCGACCCGTCACGCGACGTCGTGCTGATCGACGCGGGTGCGTGCGGCGGCGCTGCGAGCGGCCGCAACGGCGGGTTCATGGATGCCAGCCTCACCCACGGCATCGCCAATGCGCTGGCCCGCTGGCCCGACGAGGTCGAGATCCTCGAGGAGCTCGGCTGGCGCAACCTCAACGAGATCGAGGCGTCGATCACGAGATACGGCATCAACTGCGACTACGAGCGCACCGGCGTCATCGACGTCGCGAACGCCACTCATCCCCCGTCGTACCTCGAAGAGCTGCGCACCGAGTACGAGATGCTCCGCGGGTTCGGCTACGACGTCGAGTGGCTCGACGCCGACGCCATGCAGGCCGAGGTCCACTCGCCGATCTACACCGGCGGGCTCTGGAGCAAGTCCACGTCGGCGATCGTCGACCCGGCCAAGCTCGTGTGGGGCCTGAAGGCAACCGCCGAACAGCTGGGCGTCAGGATCTACGAGGACACCAAGGCCACCGAACTGAAGCGCGACGGCATCGGCGTCATGGTCACCACTCCCCTCGGCGCGATCCGGGCGGGCAAGGTGGCGCTGGCCACGAACGCGTTCAAGCCGCTCCTGCGTCGCCTCGGCAACTACATCGCGCCGGTCTACGACTACTGCATGGTCACCGAGCCACTCACCGACGAGCAGCTCGCGTCGATCGGCTGGTCGAACCGCCAGGGTCTGTCCGATCTGGCCAACCAGTTCCAC
>JAUHYJ010000564.1 GCA_030425785.1 Acidimicrobiia bacterium
GGCGTTGCCGAGCTCGGCGGGGAAGTTCGACTCCATCAGCGACAGGTAGCGCCGCATGTCGAGGATCTTGTCGAGGATCTCGATGTTGACCGGGCAGATCTCGTCGCACGCCTTGCAGCTCGTGCACGACCAGATCTCCTCGGGGGTGATGCGCTCGAACAGGCTGTTCGAGCTGATCGTGATCTCGCCGTCGGTCGCGAGCGGCGGGCTGACCTGCGGGGTACCGCTGGCCGCCATGACCTCGCCGGTCTTCAGGACGATCTCGCGCGGGTCGAGCGGCTTGCCGGTGGCGTGCGCCGGGCACACGCTGGTGCAGCGACCGCACATCGTGCAGGCGTCGGTGTCGAGCAGCTGCTTCCAGGTGAAGTCCTCGACGACCGAGGCACCGAACGACTCGAGTTCGGTCTCCATCAGGTTCGGCATCGGCTTCATGGCGCCCTTGGGGCGGTCCTTGTCGCGCAGGTACATGTTGAGCGGCGACGTGAACATGTGGCGCAGCATCGTGATCGGCAGGATCGCGAGGAACACGACGAAGGCGACGACGTGGGCGATCCACCAGCCGCGGTGCCAGTTCTCGAGCGCTCCGACGCTCAGCCCGTCGACCGTCTGGCTGAGCGGGTAGCCGATGAAGCTCCACTTCTCCCAGCTCATGTCCTCACCGGCGGCCGTGCCGAGTGCGATGCGGAACATCTCGGCGCCGAACCCACTGATGCCGATCACGAACAGCGAGCCGAGGGCGAGGACGTGGTCGGCCTTCGACTTGATGCGGATGCGGTACGGCTGCTGGACGTAGCGCCGCACGATCGCCCAGATCACGCCGACGGTGAACACGAGCCCGGCCGCGTCGCCGACGAATGCGTACGCCTGGTAGGTGCGGCCGTGCAGGAACTTGAGGTCTTCGGGGAGCTGGTGGTCGATCTCGAGGATCGTCGTGACACCCATCAGGACCAGGAACCCGAAGTAGATCATCGAGTGCATGAGGCCCGCGGCCGAGTCGCGCAGGAGCGTCTGCATGTAGACACCGGCGCGGAAGTCCTCGGCCCGCTTCTTCGCGTTCTTCGCGGTGGTGCGGCGCTTGGCGGGCGCGCCTCGCTCCCAGTTCTTCATCCGGTTGGCGAACTGGAACGACCCGTAGATCAGGACCAGCGGGATCACCGTGTAGAAGACGACCTTGATCGGCCCCGGGATGTTGACGAACACCTCGCGGTGCAGGTCGTTGTCGTTGTGCCAGTCCGTGATCAACGGCACGATGCCCGAGATCGCCGTGAACACGGCGATCCCGAGACCCAGGCCGATGGCGAGGTGGTGCGGCTTGACCCGGCTGGCGCCGTCGTTGGTCGTGGTGTCGGCGTCGGTGCTCATGACGGCCCAGACGTTACTCGCGAGTACCGGGTCGGCCCATGTCCGCCCGGCAGGAGTGTTCGAGTCAGCCGTAATACTTGCGGTCGAAGTCGCGGATGCGCTGGGCGAGGGTGCCGAGCAGCTTGAAGGCGATCGCCGGATGCTCGTCGAGCACCTTGCGGAACTCCTTCGACTCGAGCACGAACAGCGTGCTGTTGCCGGTGGCGACGACCGACGCCGTGCGTGGCCCGTGGTCGAGCAGGGAGAGCTCACCGACGACGTCGCCGTGACCGATGTCGGCGATCTTGCGGCCACCGCGTCGGACCGCGACGGAACCGTCGAGGATGACGAACGCTTCCCGGCCCATCTGGCCCTGATCGGCGATGAGGGTGCCGTCGTCGACGTCGACCACCCGGCCGGCCTTCGCGATTCGTCCGAGCTCGCGCTTGGAGCAGCTCTCGAACAGCGGTACCGCAGCGAGCGCATTGATGAGGGCCGACTTGGACGCCATCGCGCGATGGTATCCCGTCGCGATCGCCCACCTCGTCGTGGAGGAGGTCACGACGACCCGTCCGTCGTCGGGACGCGGTCCACGCGCGTCCGGGGGCGGTCGGGCCGGCGTGCCTGCAGCAGCACGAGCGCGGCCACCGCGGCACCCATCGTCGCCGGGTGCCCCAGCATGGTCAGGACCGACCCGGCGTGGGGGAGATGGAACACCCGCCGGCCGACGATCGCCTCGTCGCCGAGCACCCACGGGTCGGCGAAGTCGCGGTTGTCGCCCTGGAAGCGGTAGCCGTCCGGCTCGACTTCGATGATCCGGTGGATCACGGTGCCGCCGCCGGGGATCTCGAACGCGACGACGTCGCCGACGTCGTACGAGTCCTGCCGGTACGTCATCGCCAGATCACCGGTGTGCATCGACGGCTGCATGCTCGTCCCGCTGACCCAGATCAGCCCGACCGGGCCACCGAGCCCCGTCGGGAGCAGCCAGAGCACCCAGACGACGATCAGCGCAGCCGTGATGGCGCCCCGCCGAGCCGCATGGGCGCGGCGGACGCGCCCCGGGTGCGAGTGCACCCGGGGCGACGTCACACCGATCACGGCGCCGGCGGCGGGGTCGGAGCGCCCGTGATCGTCACCGAGACCTCGTAGATCTGGGCGGCCTGCACATCGCTGCTCAGGTCGACCAGCGCGGTCGCGTCGGCGACGTTCTGTTCGGTGATCACGGCGGTGCCGGTCGCGAGGATCGCGCTCTCGGCGTTCGAGACCGAGACGTTCACGGTCTGGGTGAAGCACTCGGGGGCGACGTCGCGGATGTAGAGGAACCCGACGAGCTCGGGCTCGTTCTCGACGAAGCCCCAGGCGACGTCGACGCCGTCGGCGTCGCACGCGGTGACCCCGACGGCGCCGGCGCCCAGGTTCTCGGCCCGGACGTCGAGCGACGCCGCCGCTCCGAACGTGAGGGCGCCCGCCGCCGTGGCGAACAGTGCGGTGTGGATGATCTTCTTCATGGTGACCCCTTTGCAGTGGTGGTCGACGTCGGTGTGACGCCGATGGATGTCGGGCGCCGATCGGTGCCCGACATCACGATCGCGATTCCTGGGGCGGCCTGCGCTGGCGTCGACGGCAGGGTTCGCTGTCCACGCCGCTCACTCCGTGCTGTCCGCGCCGCGGCCGGCTGCGGGCTCAGGTC
>JAUHYJ010000565.1 GCA_030425785.1 Acidimicrobiia bacterium
TGGTCGACATGCAGTACGACCGCAACGACATGACCCTGGGCCGCGGCAAGTTCCGGGTGCGCGGCGACACGATCGAGGTGCATCCCGCCTACGAGGAATCGGTGCTGCGCATCGAGATGTTCGGCGACACGGTCGACCGGCTCACGCGCATCGATCCGCTCACGGGCGAGACGCTCGAGGAGATGCAGCGGGCGATCGTGTTCCCTGCCACCCACTACGTCGCCGGCAACGAGCGGATGGCCGTCGCGATGGGCAAGATCGAGAACGAGCTCCAGGTCCGGCTCAAGCAGTTCGAGGAGGAAGGCAAGCTGCTCGAGGCGCAGCGTCTGCGCATGCGCACCCAGTACGACCTCGAGATGATGAGCGAGGTCGGGTACTGCAACGGCATCGAGAACTACTCGATGCACATCGACGGCCGTGACTACGGCGAGCCGCCGTTCACCCTGCTCGACTACTTCCCCGACGACTTCTTGATGGTGATCGACGAGAGCCACGTCGCGGTGCCGCAGCTGCACGGTCAGTTCGCCGGCGACCGCAGCCGCAAGGACGTCCTCGTCGATCACGGCTTCCGGCTCCCGTCGGCGCGTGACAACCGCCCGCTCACCTTCGAAGAGGTGCTCGAGCGGATCAACCAGTGCGTGTTCCTGTCGGCCACCCCGAGCGACTACGAGATGCGCGTGTCGTCCAAGGTCGTCGAGCAGATCGTCCGCCCGACCGGCCTGGTCGACCCCGAGGTCATCGTCAAGCCGACCAAGGGTCAGATCGACGACCTGATGGAGCTGGTGAACGGTCGCATCGCCAACGACGAGCGGGTGTTGGTCACCACGCTCACCAAGAAGATGGCCGAGGACCTCACCGACTACCTGCTCGAACAGGGGCTGCGGGTCCGGTACCTCCACTCCAACATCGACACGATCCAGCGGATCGAGATCCTGCGGGCGTTGCGACTCGGCGAGTTCGACGTGCTCGTCGGCATCAACCTCCTGCGTGAGGGGCTCGACCTGCCCGAGGTGTCGCTGGTCTGCATCCTCGACGCCGACAAGGAGGGCTTCCTGCGGTCCGAGACGTCGCTGATCCAGATGATCGGTCGCGCCGCCCGCAACGTCGCGGGCCAGGTGGTGATGTACGCCGACAAGATGACCGACTCGATGACACGGGCGATCAGCGAGACGCAGCGCCGACGCCAGCTGCAGCTCGCCTACAACGCCGAGCACGGCATCGACCCGCAGACGATCCGCAAGGCGGTCGGCGACATCTTGTCGATGCTGCGGCCCGAGGGCGACGGCACCGCACCGGTACCCGGCAAGGACCGTCGCCGTCAGCGCGAGCGGGACAAGGTGCAGCGTGAGCTCAAGTCCCTGCCCCAGCAGGAGCTGGGCCGGCTCATCCAGACGCTCGAGGAGGAGATGCACGAGGCGTCGGCCGAGCTGCGCTTCGAGTACGCCGCCCGCCTGCGCGACGAGATCAACGACCTGCGCCGCGAGATCCGCGACGCCGAGTAGCGACGCCGAGTAGCGACGCCCGCGATCACGTGGGCACGAAGATGACCGGCGGGTTCGGGTCGGCGAGTCTGACCATCAGCATGAAGCCGCACAGTGTCGTGTAGTTGCCATCGGCGCCGAACGTCCGCACCGCCATGCCGATCTCGTCGACGGTGTCCTCGGGTGTCAGGGTGACGCTGGCCCCGGCGACGCTGACGGTGCAGGCATCCGACCGCGGCGTCGCCGTGACGTGCGCCGTGCGCGCACCCGCACTGGTCGTGCCCGGAATGTCGAACCGCTCGAGATCGAACACGATGGTGTACTGGCCGTTGCCGAGCGATGTGACCGTGTAGGGGCCGGAGCCGACCTTCGCCTGGAGGAAGACCTCCGCGCTCCACGTCTTCTCCGAATCGACCTCGGCGTCGAGGGCGGCGAGGTCGCCGTCGAGGTCGTCGAGGCCGGCGACGACGAGTTCGAGCGCGTCGAGTCGCGCCCCGATCGCGTCGAGCGCGGCAGTCGTGTAGTAGCCGGTCGCATCGGCGACGACGTGCGCGGACCCGGCCAGGTTGTAGAAGCCGAGCTCGCCCGCGGCGGACAGCTCCACGTCGACCTTGTTGGGAGTTGGCGGGTCGCCCGGCAGGTAGTTGAGATTGCTCGCATTCGGTGGGCTCGGCGCGTACGGGAACACGGTCAAGAAGCTCGCCGCCGTCGGGTCGACGACCGTGACGTTCATGGCGACGCCGGTGGCCGTCGCCGGAATCGAGCAGTCGCCGACCGTGCCGGTGACCGGTTGCCGATGGACCTCGTCGGGCCCGATCGGCGTGCTGCGCGGCCCGATGTTGAACTCAGGGCGGGTGTCGAACAGCCGGCAGTTCTCGATCGGGACGAACGTCGTGCCGTCATCGCTCGCCGTGGCGGTGGCAGGGAGGGCGCGGAGGGTGACGAACGAGGCGATCGCGAGGGCGAAGCCTGCGGCGAGAAATGCGAGTTCCCGACGAGTGACGGCGATGGCATGGCGCTGCACGAGCATGCCGGCGACGCTAGGACGCCACCGATCCAGCGGTCGAGCGAATACGCGGTTGCGACGATCCCGTCGTGGCGCGCGACGACCGGCAGGTCACTGCCAGTCGTCGACGAGCTCGCGGAACGACGTGCCTTGCTTGGTCGTGCGCTCGATCGTGACGGCGGTCGCGAGCAGTGCCAGGCCGCCGGCGGCGAGCCAGCTCCAGGTCGGGATCGCACTGAGGTCGGAGCCGAGTGCCACGAACGTGCTGCCGGCGGTGACCACGGTGCCCCCGACCAGTGGAGCGGCGAGTCGGTGCCAGGCGCCCGACCCGACGGCGACGACGCCGAACGTGATCGCCGCCGGCAGCGCCCAGACGGGGTCGCGCTCGATCTGGGTGCCGATCAGCCAGAACCCGCCGACGTACAAGCCGACCGAGTAGGCGATCCAACTGTTCACGCCGAACACCTGTCGCGCCAGCCAGCCGACGACGAGTGCGATGCTCGTCACGACGAACAGCCACGCGTCGGTGGCGGTGATGT
>JAUHYJ010000566.1 GCA_030425785.1 Acidimicrobiia bacterium
GATGGAGACCCTCGCGCCGGGCAACTGCATCTTCACGAACACGGCGCTCACCGACGACGGCGACGTCTGGTGGGAGGGCATGACCGACGACCCGCCGGCCCACGCCACCGACTGGAAGGGCAACCCCTGGACCCCGGCGTCCGACGGGCCCGCGGCGCACCCGAACGCCCGCTTCACGGCGCCGGCGTCGCAGTGCCCGTCGATCGCGCAGGAGTGGGAGGACCCGAAGGGTGTCCCGATCTCGGCGATCCTGTTCGGCGGTCGCCGTGCCTCGACCGTGCCGCTCGTGACCGAGGCCTACGACTGGGAGCACGGTGTGTTCCTCGGATCGATCATGGCGTCCGAGAAGACCGCCGCCGCATCCGACCAGCAGGGATCGATGCGCTTCGACCCGATGGCGATGAAGCCGTTCTGTGGCTACAACTACGGCGACTACTTCGCACACTGGCTCACGATCGGTAAGCAGACCGACCCGGGCCAGCTGCCGAAGATCTTCTTCGTCAACTGGTTCCGACGCGACGAGAACGGCCGCTTCCTCTGGCCGGGCTTCGGTGACAACAGCCGGGTGCTCGAGTGGATCTTCCAACGCGTCGACGGCGACGCCGAGGCGGTCGACACCCCGATCGGGCGCCTGCCGACGCGTGACGCGCTCGACCTGTCCGGGCTCGACATCAGCGACGACGACGTCGACACGCTGCTGGCCGTCGACGTCGACGGTTGGAAGGCATCGATCCCCGAGATCCGCCAGCACTACGCCCAGTTCGGCGACCGGCTGCCGGCGCAGTTGTCGATGGCCGTCGACACCCTCGAAGCACGCCTGGGCTGACCGGGCTCGCTACGCCGTCGCGGCGAGCCGCCGTGGCAGCGGGATCTGGTCGGCAGCGCGTGCGGCCACCGGCCCGGCGACCGCGAGCACGAGCACGTACGCGGCCGCGAGCGCCTCGAGGTCGGGGCCGTCGACCAGGGTGCTGCCGAGCGCGGCGATCACGATCGAGAACTCGCCACGCGCGATCAGCGCCGTTCCGGCGCGCACCCGACCGCGTGGCCCGACGCCGGCCCGCGCGGCGGCGTACCAGGCACTCGCCAGCTTCGTGAACGCCGTCGCCACCGCCAGGCCGAGTGCCGGCAGGAGGGCATCGACCAGATCGGCCGGATCGATCCGGAACGAGAAGAACAGGAAGAACGTGGCGGCGAACAGATCGCGCAGCGGCGAGATGAGCTCGGTCGACCGGTGGCCCACCTCGCCCGACAGTGCGAGCCCGACGAGGAAGGCGCCGATCGCTCCCGACACCTCGATGCTCTGCGCCAAGCCGGCGACGAGCAGCGTGAGCCCGAACACCGACAGCAGGAGCGTCTCGTCGGAGCTGCTGCCGAGGGCCTTGGAGAGGGTGTCACCGAACCGCAGCGCGAGCAGCAGGATCACGATCACCACCACCAGGGCGGCGCCGACGGCGAGCGTCGTCTCCGACGCCGACCCGCCGACCACCAGGGCGGCCACGACCGGCAGGTAGACCGCCATCGCCAGGTCTTCCATGACGAGCACGTTCAGCACGACCGGAGTCTCGCGATAGCCGAGCCGGTCGAGGTCGAACAGCACCTTCGACACGATGCCGGACGACGACACCCAGGTGACACCACCGAGCAGGACGGCGGCGAGCCAATCGAATCCGAGCAGGAACCCGAGGGCGACACCCGGCAACGCGTTGGCGAGCATGTCGACCACGCCGGAGGGCAGGCCGGTCCGGAGCCCTTCGCGGAGGTCGTCCTGGGAGTACTCGAGGCCGAGCGCGAGCAGCAGCAGGAGCACGCCGATCTCGGCCGCGAGCTCGATGAACCCCTCGCTCACGTCGAGCGGGGCCACGCCGCCCTCGCCGACGGCCAACCCGGCGACGAGGTAGAACGGGACGGCGCTGATGCCGAGCCGTGCCGCGAGGCGGCCGAGCAGCGCCAGCACGAGGACGACGGCGCCGATCTCGATGAAGGCGAGCGCGGCCTCGCTCGACCCGGCTGCCAGGATCACGTCACGTCTCCCGGCCGGTCAGGGTGCGAACAGCGCACGCAGCATCGACAGGCCGTCGGACGTGCCGACGGCGACGGCCGTGTCGCCGGCCGCGAACTCGAAGGTCGGGTCGGGTGCTGGCACGTTGCCCACGTCACGCAGGACGGCGACGATCGACGCACCCGTGCGGGTGCGCAACGCCGCGTCGGCGATCGTGACACCGGCCAGCGGCGAGTCGTCGGTCACGTCGATCCACTCGAAGACGAGGCCCTCGATCTGGGCCTGCACCTCGCCGACGTGTTCGGTCAGCTGACGCGCACCGAGCAGTGTGGCGAGCGTGCGGGTGTCGTCGGGGTCGAGGTGCAGCATCGACCTGCTCCGATCGGGGTCGTCGGCGTCGTAGACGACCACATCGGAGCGTCCGTCGTGGTGTTCGACCACACCGACCACCGTGCCGTCGTGGGCGGTGAACTCGTGCCGGACACCGACGCCCGGCAACTTCGTCTCGCGTACCTCGGCCATGCCACAGTCTGCCGGGTTCTCGACAGCTCGCCACGTCTGCTAGATCGGCGTGGTGACTGTGTTCGCCACCGATGACATCCTCCCCCCGGCGCCGGACGGCGCCGACGTCCTGCACGATCGTGAGTACCGCGTTCGCGCCTTTCGGATCGCGGACGACCGCCTGCTGATCCAGGGGGCGATCCGCGATCAGAAGCCGCCGGGGCTCTACCTCCCCGCCGACCCGGACCCGATGACGATCCACCACATGCAGCTGAGCCTCGAGATCGGGTTCCCGTCGCTCGAGATCACCGACGCGACCGTGCACTTCGAGACGCACCCGCACGGGAGCTGCCCGTCGATCGTCGAGCACTACGGCAGCATGGTGGGCCTGTCGATCGCCCGCGGCTTCACCCACAAGGTGCGTGAGTTGTTCGGTGGGCCGCGGGCGTGCACGCACATGACGGCACTGCTCCAGGCGATGGCGCCGGTTGCCGTCCAGTGTCTCTGGTCGATGCGCGCCTCCGA
>JAUHYJ010000567.1 GCA_030425785.1 Acidimicrobiia bacterium
CGGGCGCCAGCGGCGTGCAGGTGATCCAGGAAGCGGGGAAGGTCGCTTCGCACCTCACGGTCTTCCAGCGCACGCCGATCCTGGCGTTGGCGATGCAGCAGCGGACGCTCGACGAGCCGACCCAGCGGGCGATGAAGGTCCACTATCCGGATTGGTTCCGTCAGCGTGCGCACTCGTCGGGCGGGCTCTTCGACATCGCGGCCGATGCGCGCTCGGCGCTCGAGGTCTCGCCGGAGGAGCGCGAGGCGGTCTTCGAAGCAGCCTGGCAGAAGGGCGGCTTCCACTTCTGGGCCGGGACGTTCAGCGACATTCTTCTCGACGAGGCCGCGAACCGAACCGCCTATGAGTTCTGGCGCGACAAGACTCGCCAGCGCATCGACGACCCGGCGGTCGCCGAGCTGCTCGCGCCGACCGATCCTCCCTATCCGTTCGGGACCAAACGCCCGTCGCTGGAGCAGAACTACTACGAGTGCTTCAACCAGCAGAACGTCGACCTCGTCGACCTGCGCGCCGCCCCGATCGACACGGTCACCGCAGGGGGCATCCGCACGACCGAGCGCGAGATCGAGCTCGATCTACTGGTGCTCGCGACCGGCTTCGACGCCAACACCGGCGGCCTGACCGCGATCGACATCCGAGACCGGGACGGCGTGTCGCTTGCCGACCGCTGGTCGACGGGCGTCGACACGCACCTCGGGATGGCGGTCGACGGGTTCCCGAACATGCTGTTCCTGTACGGCCCCCAGAGCGCGACGGCGTTCTGCAACGGGCCGGTGTGCGCAGAGTTCCAGGGTGATTGGGTGACCGATCTGCTCGTCCGGCTCCGCGACGATGGCCAGACCGTGTTCGACGTGCTACCCGAGACCGGGCCGGCGTGGAGCGAGGAGCTGGCATTCATCGCCGACGCCACGTTGCTCGGCCGGACCGACTCTTGGTACATGGGTGCCAACGTGCCCGGCAAGCCGAGGCAGCTGCTCAACTACCCGGGCCCGGGGATGTACGTCGACCGACTCCGGCAGTGCGCGGCCACCGGCTACGACGGCTTCGTCTTCGGCGCCGTATGAGACTTCGGGGCTGCGAATCACGGACGGGCCGGGCCGGCCGGTGAGATCCTTCACGGTGGCGATTCGCTCCGCCGCCGTCGGCGTGGACGCGAGTCGATGACGTGGTCGGCTCCCATCCGGCGCGCCTTCACCAGACGATCGCCGACGGCGTCGACCACGATCACCCTCGCAGACCCGCGATCCTTCGCGAGCGCTGTCGCGTAGAGACCGAGCGTCCCGGCACCTCGGATCACCACGGTGTCACCCAGGCCGACGGCGACACGCTCGCTGTGCGATCGATCAACCGGACGTTGCGCGAGGGACTCGCAGACCGGGTGCGGCGAGCAACGCGTCTCGAAGCCGCAGAGCAGAGCCGACTCGGCAGGACCGCTGACGCGGCCGAGGGGATCAGAGCCGTCGCCGAACGCCGGCCTGGTCGGTTCACGGGCCGATAGCGAGCTGATCGGCCGTTCGCTCAGGATTCGACGCTGTCGCGTTCGACCCCGTGTGCACGTGCGTTTCGACGTGCCGTCCGATCAGTCTCGCCGGCCGGTCGCCGGAGGCCGAACGCAGTCGATCGGCACTCGAGAGGCTCGGCTCAGCCGTTGGCCGGCAGGTCGCGGAACGGGGTGTCGCGGTCGGGGCCGGGTTCCTTGGGGAGACCGAGCGCTCGCTCACCGACGATGTTGCGCTGCACCTGGTCGCTGCCGCCGTAGATCGACGGTGCAGGCGAGAACAGCACCATCTCCTGCAGACGACCACCCGACGGTGCGTCTGGGCCCGTCAGCGTCGCGCCGGGACCGAGGATGCGGCCAGCGACCTCGCGGGCGAGGCGGGTCACGTCGCTGTTGCGGAGTTTGGCCAGGTTGCCCTCGCCTCCGGTCGCGGCGTTGCCCGACTTCATCCGTCCGATGTGCCAGTCCGTGATCTCGAGCATCGTGTGCAGTCGCATGAGGTCCTGGCGGATCGTTGGGTCGTCGATCGTGCCGTTCTGTCGTGCCAGCGCGATCAGCGACTTGACCCGTCCGGGGCCGACCATGCCTTCGCCGAGCACCGGCACGTCGTTCGCGAACGATCCCGCGGGGCGGTCGAGGTGACCCGAGATCGTGCCGGGGATCGCAGCGCTCGGCGCCGCCACCGATTCGCCGCCGATGCTGCTGCGCTCGACCATCAGCGTCGTGTTCGCGACGCGCCAGCCGTCGTTGAGCTCGCCGACCAAGTGGTCGTGAGGGACGCGGGCCTCGTCGATGAACACCTCGTTGAACAGCGCTCGTCCTGTCATCTCGCGCAGCGGGCGGATCTCGACGCCGTCCTGGCGCATCGGGAACACGAAGTACGAGATGCCTCGGTGCTTCGGGAGATCGGGGGCGGTGCGCGCGATGAGGATGCCGTAGTCGGCCCACTGGCCGAGCGACGTCCAGACCTTCTGGCCGGTGATCACCCATTCGTCGCCGTCGCGCTCGGCACGGGTCTGCAGCCCGGCGAGGTCGGAGCCGGCGCCGGGTTCGGAGAAGAGCTGGCACCAGCCGTGCTCGCCGTCGAGGATACGAGGGACGAAGCGTTCGGCCAGCTCTGTCGACCCGTGGGCGAGCAACGTCGGCGCCGCCAACATCATCCCGAGCCCGGCCGGCGGGCCGAGGGCGCCGCGCGTCACCATGGCGCGGGCGAGGTCGTTCGCCCGGGAGCGAGGCCATCCGCGCCCGAAGGGGGGTGGCAACACCGGATTCGCCAACCCGTCTGTGGCGAGGCGGGCCCACCAGGCCCGGACGGGGAGGTCGGGGTCCCAGTTGGCGTCGAGCCAGGCGTCGATGCCGGCGGCGTCGATGTCGACGACGGACGTGGCGGTGGTGCTCATCGCGAAACTCCTTGTGCTGAGATCATGATCGTGGGTTCGCCCACACCAGGACGAAGTCGTCACTGCGCCGATCGATGGAGAGATCGACCGCCTGGCCGATCTCGATC
>JAUHYJ010000568.1 GCA_030425785.1 Acidimicrobiia bacterium
CCGCGTGTGACATCGGACCGAGCCGCCGCCGGCCGCGGTCGTACACTGCGGCCGTGGGGGCGGAGCCGACGGAGACGAGCCCGGTGCGGGAGCTCCCGAGCCGGCCGGGATGGTCCGAGCTCGGAGGTCTCGCGTTCACGTTCTTCGCGCTCGGTGTGACGGTGAACGTGCTGGTGCTCGAGCGCGTCGGGTCGGAGGCCAAGACGGTCGTGGCGGCGCTCGCCGTGAACTCGGCGACGTCGGAGCTCGCGTACCTCGCCGTGCGCGACGCCGGCGGAACGATCGTCGCCGCACTGATCGCCGGGTGGATCGTCGCATCACGGTTCGGGTTGCTGGCCGCCAGCCTCGGCAGCCGGATCCGCGTCGGTCGCCTGCACCGGGTCGCGGCCGGGTTCCAGTCGTTCGACCCCAACGTTACCCTCGCCGTCCAGCGGGCGGATCCGGCCGCCGTCGTCCGCACCTTCTGGTGGGCGACAGCGGCGATGCACGCCGGCTGGTACCTCGGCACCTTCGTCGGCGTCTTCCTCGGCAACGTGATCGGCGACGCGCAACGGCTCGGGCTCGACGCCGTGTTCCCTGCAGCGCTGCTCGCGATCATCGCGAACCTCCTGCGGCAGCGGTCGGGCGCCGTCGCGGCCGTCGTCGGCGGCGGCCTGTGCGCGGCGCTCCTGCCGTGGGCGCCGGCCGGTGTGCCGATCATCCTGAGCCTGGTGGGCGCAGTGGTCGCGCTCGGCGTGCGCGACCGGGCGGTGGCGTCGTGAGCTGGGCGGTCATCGCGCTCCTCGCAGGAGGCGTCGCAGCCCAACGCTGGCTCGGTATCTTCGTCGGCGGCGCCGTGCTCGCGCGGGTCCCCGTGCTCGCCAAGCTCGCCTCGCTCATCCCGGCCGCCGTGGTGGCGGCCGTGATCGTGCAGCTCACCGTCGGGTCCGGGAGGAGCCTGGTCGTCGACGAACGGCTCGCCGGCATGGCGGTGGCCGGTGTGCTCGTCTGGCGCCGGGCCCCGTTCGTGGTGGTCATCGTCGCCGCAGCCGCGACCACGGCAGTGCTGCGGCTGTGAGCGAGCCGGGCGCCTAGTGTCGCCCCGGTGGAGCGAAGCGATCTGCCGGCGACCGACCTGCTGCCGCTGCCGACCGCCGGCCGGACGTTCACCACGACCCGGACCATCCGGCTCGGCGACGTCGACAGCGACGGCGAGCTCCGGCTCGACGCGATCGCGCGCTACCTGCAGGACGTCGCCACCGACGACGCGATCGCCGCCGGTCTCCCCAACGCGATGGGTTGGCTCGTGCGACGCACGATGATCCGCGTCGAGCGCCCGGCGACCTTGAACGAGTGCGTCGAACTCACCACCTGGTGCACGGGCAGTGGTCGCAGCTGGGCCGAGCGGCGCACCTCGATCCGCAGCGAGTCGGGTGCCGTGATCGACGGCGTGTGCCTGTGGGTCCAGATCGACGTCGACACCGGACGCCCCGCCCGCTTGGATGACGCGTTCCACGAGGTCTACGGGCCGTCGGCCGGCGGGCGCACCGTGTCGTCGAAGCTCTCGCTGCCCAAGGCGCCACCTCCCGAGGCCGTCGGGGAACGCTGGTCGTTCCGGTCGACCGACCTCGACCCGTTCGGGCACGTCAACAACGCCGCACAGTGGGCGTTGCACGAGCACCGTCTGGTGTCGACGGGGACGCCGCGGCGCGGGACCGGCGAGATCGAGTACGCCGCCCCGGCACCGGCGGCACGGATGCTCGACCTCGTGTTCGACGGCGTCGACGGGTGGTTGCTCGACGACGGCGCGGTCGCGACGGTCGTGCGCTGGACGCCCTGAGCGAGCGGCGCTTCAGGCCCAGCCGTCGTCGTCGGGGACCGGGTTCTCGAACGCCTCGACGCCCGCTTCGATGCGCTTGATGACCGTCTCGATGACGTGGACGCGAGCCCATCGCTTCTGCTCGCCGGAGATCACGTGCCACGGCGCGAGGTCGTGGTCGGTCCGCTTGAACATGTCCTCGACGGCCTCGTTGTAGAGATCGATCTTGTCGCGATTGCGCCAGTCCTCGTCGGTGAGCTTCCAGCGCCGGAGCGGGTCCCTCTCGCGGCTCTTGAACCGCTTGAGCTGCTCGTCGGGACTGACCTGGAGCCAGAACTTGATCACGATGACACCCTCGAGCACGAGGTTGCGCTCGAACTGGACGATCTCGTCGTACGCCCGGCGCCACTGCTCCTTGGTGGCGTACCCCTCGACCCGTTCGACCAGCACCCGGCCGTACCAACTGCGGTCGAAGAACGCCATCCCGCCGAGACCCGGCACGTCCTTCCAGAACCGCCAGAGGAAGTGGCGGGTCTTCTCCTCGAAGCTCGGCTTGGCGTACGTGAACACGTCGTAGTGGCGCGGGTCGAGCGGTTCGACCATCCGCTTGATCGCACCGCCCTTGCCGCCGGCGTCCGAGCCCTCCATCACGACGAGCACGCCGGGCCCGAGCTCGCTGTCGTCGAGCAGCCCAGCCAGATCGAGCCGCAACTCGAGCAGCTTGCGCTGCGCGACGTACAGCCGCTCCTCGTACTCCTCCTTGCCGAGCGTGGCGGTCAGGTCGAGCTTGTCGAGACGTCCCATGCGTCCTTCCTGAGGTCGAGATCTCGGCTCACGCCACCGCGGCGGCGACGGCGTCGACGACTCGGTCGACCTCGTCGTCGGTCATGACGAGCGGTGGGCAGAACGTGAGGGAGTGATCGGCGATCGGCCGGACGATCACGCCACCGGCGAGTGCGCGCTCGCGAACGTGGCCGGCGTGCTGGTCGGGGTGCATGGCCAGCGCCCACATCGCCCCGTCGCCGCGCAGCCCCGCGACCGCGCCGTCGTCGACGAGCGACTGCAGCCCGGCCGACAGGCGCTGGCCGATCTTCGTCGCCCGGTCGAGCAGGCCCTCGCGCTCGATGATCGCCAGGTTCTCGAGCGCCGCCGCGCATGCGGTCGCATGGCCCGAGTAGGTGTAGCCGTGCGTGAGCTTGTACTCG
>JAUHYJ010000569.1 GCA_030425785.1 Acidimicrobiia bacterium
AGCTGGGCAAGATGGAGCACCAGGTCGTCGCCGCGATCAGGCCGGCGATCGCGGTGACGGACTCCAACCTGAGGATGCGTCCAGGGAAGGCGCTCGCCGGGCCGAGAAACGTCGCTTGCTCGAATCCCGCTTGCGGCGTCGTCGAGTAGGTGACGTAGTCCGCGCCCGCAAAGTCGTCGGGAGTCAGCGCGCTCCGGTCGCGGAGCGGATGGGCGGTTCCGACCACACCGACGAGCTCGTCGTCGAAGAGCTGCCGGGTGGCGAGCGGTCCCGCTGTGGGCCCGGCCTGGAGACTGGTGTCGGCTCGCCGCTCGATGAGCAGACGGTGAGCGTCGTCGGACGGCGCCCGCACCACTTCGAGGCCTGCGGTGTCGGGATCGTCGCCGAGTTCGACGATCGCTTCCGGCAGCCAGGGCGTGTGGTCGAACACACCGATGGCGACGAGCAGCGCAGGTTCCCCCGCCGTGCTGAGCCATCGAGCATCGACTTCCCCGGCACGGAGTGCGCGTTCGCTCGCGTCAGCAGCCTCGACCAGGCGCTGAGCCGCAGGGGTGAGCGCGAGGCGTCGGCCCACGCGGACGGTGAGTGGAAACCCGAATCGTCGCTCGGCTTGCCGCAATCGTTGGCTGGCTGCCGATTGGGTGATGTAGAGGCGATCCGCCGCGTCGCTGACGGTTCCGGTCCGAGACAGCTCGAGGAGGAGTTGGTAGTGCGAACGATCCAACACATTCGTGATGCTAATGAATTCGGCCTTCAGTTCGTGATTGTCTGATGCGACCGGGGAGTGGAGACTGGGCGCCATGACCGAATCGCTGCTCCATCGCCTCGACGTGTCGACCTTCATCGATACCGATCGCTATCCGATCCACCGGCCCGACGACCCGACGCTGCAGCAGGTCATCGCCAACGCTCGCCGCGAGCTGGGTGCGACCGGGTGCGCTCACCTGCCCGCCGTCTTCCGTTCCGAGGCGCACGAACCGTTGATGGCAGAGACCACCGCTGCAGCACCCGACGCGTTCGAGCAGACGCGAGATCTCACGCCCTACGGCGATGGCGGTCGGCACGATGACTGGCCCGCCGATCATCCCCGCAACCGGACCGGCATCATGTCGAACGGCTTCGTCGGCAAGGACATGATTCCGGCCGACACGATGATCCGAACCCTGTACGACGACACCGACTTCACACGGTTCGTGGCGGACTGCCTGGGCATCGACACGCTGCACCAGTTCGCCGATCCGATCCGCGGTCTGGTCATCAACGTCATGAACGACGGCACACAGATGCCCTGGCACTACGACGCGAACGAGTTCATCGTCAGCCTGATGACCAGGAAGCCGGCAGCCGGCGGCACGTTCGAGTACTGCGCCGACCTGCGCGAGCCGGGCGACGAGCACTACGACGATGTCAAACGGGTCCTCGACGGCGACCGGGGCCCGGTTCGCACGCTCGACCTCGAGGTCGGCGACCTGCAGCTCTTCCGTGGTCGGTACTCCCTGCACCGCATCGCACCGGTCGAGGGCACGCGCCACACCGTGCTGTTCGGGTACTCCGAGACACCCGGCTACATCGGCGGCGTCGAGAGCACCCGCTACGGCTACGGACGCGTCACCCAAGCACATCTCGACGCAGCCGGCCGGCACACCGACGGACTGGCGGGCTGATCGATGTCGCTCGACGCGGTCCCATCCACCGACTCGCCGATCGTCCCCGACTTCCTGCTGCCCGACGACGTCGACAAACGAGCAGCACGCGAGCGACTCGCCCGTCTCCGCGCCACGCTCGCCGCACATGACGTCGGCGCCGCCGTCTTCTTCGACGCGATCAACATCCGCTACGCCTGCGGCGTTCGCAACATGCAGGTCAACACCACCCGGAACCCGGGGCGCTACGTGTTCGTCCCCGTCGACGGGCCGGTGGTCCTCTTCGAGTACAGCGGTTGCGCGCACCTCTCCGAAGGATTCGACACCGTCGACGAACTCCGGCGTGCTCGGGGCCTGCACCCGTTCTACGGCGGCGACCACTACCGACGCCACCTCGACGAATTCGTCGACGACCTGCGCGACCTGATGCGGCAGTGCGGCCTCGAGGGCCAACGGCTCGGCATCGAGCGATCCCCGATCGAGGCCGTGCCCGCGCTCATGGCAGCCGGCTTCGACGTCGTCGACGCCTCGCCGATCATCGACCGTGCCAAGTCGATCAAGCAGCCGACGGAGCTCGAACTCATTCGCGCGTCGGTCGCCGGAACCGAAGCCGCCGTGGCGTGGATGGAGAGCCAGATCGTCCCCGGCCGCACCGAGAACCAGGTGTGGGCCGAGCTCAGCAGGGCGCTCATCGCCGGCGGCGGCGAATACCTGGAGACGCGCCTGTTCAACTCGGGTGAGAACACGAACCCCTGGTTCCAGGAAGCCAGCAACAAGGTCATCCGGGCCGGCGAGCTCGTTGCGCTCGACACCGACGCCATCGGATGTCACGGCTACTACACCGACCTGTCCCGCACGTTCCTCGCCGGCGACCAGCCCGCGACGCCTCGTCAACGTGAGCTGTACTCGATGGCCTACGACCAGTTGCAGACCAACATCGAGTTACTCGAAGTCGGCAAGTCATTCCGCGAGTACGCCAACGAAGCCTGGACCATCCCCGACGAGTTCGTCGCACACCGCTATCTCGGACCCGTGCACGGCAACGGCATGGCGGCCGAGTACCCCATCGTGTTGATGGCCGACGTGCTCGACGACGCCGGTGTCGAAGGAGTGTTCGAAGAGAACATGACCGTCTGCGTCGAGAGCTACCTCGGGAGCGACCAAGGCGGCGAAGGCGTGAAACTCGAAGACCAGGTCCTCATCACCGCCGACGGCGTCGAGCGGCTCACCACCTACCCGTTCGACGACCGGCTCCTCGGTTCCGATTCGATCTGACGCCGCGGTCGTCGACCGAGCCTCGTCATGGTGGCTCGCCTCGCTCCCATCACCGAGCCGCACAGCACGGCGGTCTTGGCCCGA
>JAUHYJ010000570.1 GCA_030425785.1 Acidimicrobiia bacterium
CGCACCGGCAGTCCGGCCAGGCCGGCGGCCACCTGCTGCGACTGCTCGGCCACCTGACGGAGCGTCTCGTCGCCGTACAGCGACTGGCTGCCGGTGACGAACCAGATCTCGTAGCCGTCGAGGGCGGTGGACAGGGGTGTGCGGGTCATGGTGGTCCTTCGGTCTCAGAGGGCGTCGACGGCGGCGCGCTCGGCGGCGAGGCCGGCGACGTAGCGGTCGAGGTAGGCGGCGTAGCCGGCGACGAGTTCGGGTTCGGGATCGGCGACGTCGACGGCCGCATCCGCGAAGACGGTGCGGTCGAGGTGGTCGCCGAGCGCCTGTTCCGGCGCGTGCGCGAGATAGGCGGCGAGCACGGCGATGCCCCACGCGCCGCCCTCAGAGGCCGTCTCGCCGACGGCGACCGGTGCGTCGAGCGCCGCTGCGAGGAAGCGCTGCGCGACGCCCGCGGTGCGGAAGACCCCGCCGTGCGCGAACATCCGGTCGACCGTCACTCCTTCGGCGGCGAGCACGCGCATCCCGATCGAGAGCGTGCCGAACACGCCGTACACCTGCGCGCGCATGAACGAGCCCAACGTCAGGACGCTGTCGGGCGAACGGACGACCATCGGCCGCCCCTCGTCGAGCCCGGCGATGGGCTCGCCCGCCAGGTGGTTGTAGACGATGACCCCGCCGGCATCCGCGGGGCTCGAGAGCGCCTCACCGAGCAGCGTCTCGAACACGGCGTCCTGTTCCAGTGGAGAACCGGCTGCGGCGGCGAAGCGGCCGAACATCGCGGCCCACGTGGCCAGCTCGCTCGCGCCGTTGTTGCAGTGCACCATCGCGACCGGGTCGCCTGCGGGGGTCGTGACGATGTCGAGCTCGTCGTGCGGCCCGGCGAGCGGATGCTCGAGCACGACCATCGCGAAGATGCTCGTCCCGGCACTCACGTTGCCGGTGCGCGGCGCGACGGCGTGGGTGGCGACCATGCCGGTTCCGGCGTCGCCCTCGGGCGGGCAGAACGGGATGCCGGGTCGCAGGCCGCCCGTCGGGTCGAGCAGGAGCGCGCCCTCGGCCGTGAGCTCTCCGGCGGGTTCGCCGGCGACGAGCACGCCGGGGAGCAGGTCGCGCAGCGGGCGCGCGAGCGTGCTGTCGGCCGCGAGACTGTCGTAGGCATGCAGCATCCGCTCGTCGTAGTCGCACGTCGCCGGGCCGATCGGGAACATGCCCGATGCGTCGCCGACGCCGAGCACGCGCCGGCCGGTCAGACGTTCGTGCACGTAGCCGGCGAGGGTCGTGATCGAGCGGATGCGCGGCACGTGCGGTTCCTCGTCGAGGACGGCCTGGTGCAGGTGGGCGATCGACCACCGCAGCGGGATGTTGACGCCGAACAGCGCCGAGAGCTCGGCGGTCGCCGCCCCGGTGGTCGTGTTGCGCCACGTGCGGAACGGGACGAGCAGGTCGCCGGTCTCGTCGAAGGCGAGGTAGCCGTGCATCATCGCCGAGACGCCGATCGCGCCGAACGTCTCGGGGCGCACGCCGTGCCGTTCCTCGGCGTCGGCGACGACGGCGGCGAACGCCGACTGCAGACCCACCCACACGTCGTCGAGGGCGTACGTCCACATGCGGTCCTCGAAGCGGTTCTCCCACGCGTGGCCGCCGACGGCCAGCACGGTCGCCGGGTCGTCGGCGTCGATCAGGCACGCCTTGATGCGCGTCGAGCCGAACTCGATTCCCAGTGCGGTGCGGCCTGCGGCGATCGCCTCAGCACCTGCGGCGGTCACGGCGTCGGCCCTTCGTCGTCGCGGCGGTCGTCGCCCGCCTGCCCGTAGACGTTCTGGTAGCGGGCGTACAGGGCGTCGATCATGTCCTGCGGGATCGGGATGAGCGGACCCGCCTCGCGTGCGAGGTGCACGGTGCGCGCCGCGTCCTCGCACATGACGGCGGCCTTGACGGCGTCGGCGGCGGTCACACCGATCGTGAACGGACCATGGTTCTGCATCAGCACGGCGCGCGAGCGGTGACCGCGCAACGTGTCGACGATGCCGCGGCCGATCGAGTCGTCGCCGATGATGGCGAACGGGCCGATCGGGATCGGTCCGCCGAATTCGTCGGCCATGCCGGTGATGACGCAGGGGACCTCCTCGCCGCGCGCCGCCCACGCGACCGCGTACGTGGAGTGCGTGTGGACGACGCCGCCGACCTCGGGCATGTGGCGGTAGACGTACGCATGCGCCGCGGTGTCGCTCGACGGGCTTCGCTCACTGCCGGGCGTGCCTGCGACGACGTTCCCGTCGAGGTCGCACAGGATCATGTTCGCCGGCGCGAGGTCGTCGTAGCTCACGCCGCTCGGCTTGATGACGAAGAGGTCGGCGCCGGGCACGCGACCCGACACGTTGCCGCCGGTCCACACGACCAGGCCGTAGCGCACGAGCTCACCGTGCAGGCGTGCGACGTCGGCGCGCACCTGATCGATGGCCGCCTCGACATCGGGGCTGAACTGCGTCACGGGTCCTCCATCGGCATCGCGTGCGAATGCCCTTCATGTTACCGGTAACAACTCTGAGGCGCCACCCCGCGTGAGGTCAGGCGTTCGGGTTGGACGCTTTCCCGTCGAGCCACAGCTCGTTCGTCGGATCCGAATGGGTGCCACCGCTGCCGACGTGCTTGTCGCTGATCTGCGGTCCCTTCGTGATGACGTGCACCATCGCCATCGCGTGCCCGCGGCCCAGGCCGTAGTCCTCGGCGAGCCACGCGACGATGGGCGTCGCCTTCGTCGTCTCGTCGAACCCCTTCTCGTGTGCGATCTCGAGCAGCCGGCGGGGAGTCAGCCCCGTCTTGGTCTCGACGGCGTCGAGGTAGGCCTGGAACGACATGGAATCCCCTTCTCCTGGTTCACGTTCTCGGCGGCGCCGACGACGCGCGCACGACGAGCACGGGCTCGCGGACGGGCGGATGATCGGCGCCGATCATCTCCGCGACCACGCGACGCGCCTCTCCGTCGAGGTCCAGTC
>JAUHYJ010000571.1 GCA_030425785.1 Acidimicrobiia bacterium
CCGGCGCGTCTCCGGCTGCTGATGAGCCGCCACGGGCCGGCCGAGGCGTTGGCGGCACTGTGCGGTGGCGTCGCACTCGACGCGGCGATCGTGCGGGCGATCCCCGACGAGCCGCTGACGTCGATGCGGCGGGACGCCCGGGCGGCCGACCCCGACGCCGCGCTCGCCGTGTGCGAACGCGCCGGTGTGCGGGTGGTCGCGCGTCCGGACGACGACTATCCATCAGCGCTCGCCGCCGATCCATCGGCACCGTGGGCGTTGTTCGTGCGAGGCGACGTCGGCGCGCTCGAGCGTCGCCGGGTCGGCATCGTCGGCACCCGCAACGCCACCACGGCGGGCCGGGCGACCGCAGGCGAGTTGGGCGAGGCGCTGTCGTCGGCCGGCGTGGCCGTGGTGTCGGGGCTCGCGGCCGGGATCGACGCCGCGGCGCACGCCGGGGTCCGGCGGGCCGAGGTCGTCGCGCCGCCGGTGGCCGTCGTCGGCAGTGGTCCCGACGTGCCGTACCCCCGTCGCCATGCGGAACTCTGGAGCTGGGTGGCCGACGCCGGCCTGCTGGTCTCCGAGTGGCCGCCCGGCACCCCGCCGCACCCGTGGCGGTTCCCGTTGCGCAATCGAGTCATCGCGGCGCTGTCCGAGGTGCTGGTCGTGGTCGAGAGCCGGGTCCGCGGCGGGAGCCTCATCACGGCTCGTCAGGCACTCGATCGCGGAGTCGAGGTCATGGCGGTGCCCGGCTCGGTCAAGTCGCCGGCATCCGCCGGCACGAACCAGCTGCTGCGCGACGGTGCCGCGCCCGTCACCGCGATCGACGACGTCCTCACCATGCTCGGTCTCGACCACCGCCGTCAGGGCGAGCTGCCGTTCGACCCTCGCCCGGTCCCGACCGGTCGGCAGGCCACCGTCCTGCAGGCCTGCCAGGTCGAGCCGTCGACGCTCGACATGGTGGCCGCAGCGACCGGGCTGAGCCTGGTCGACGCCGCACTCGCAGCAGCCCGGCTCGAACGTTCGGGTTGGCTGGTCGAGGTCGGCGGCTGGTTCGAGCCGACCTCGTCGCACCTGTCGCCCTGGGCATCCCGGCAGGTCGCCCCATGAGCGAATACCGTGTCGGTCATGTCGGCGGAACCGGGTCCTTGGCGCGTGGACGACTTCGTCCGTGCCCAGACCTCGCTCGCCGAGAACACGCTCGCCGCCTACGGCACCGACGTGCGGCTGTTCGCCGACTGGGTGAGCCGCCTTCGGATCGACGACCCGAGCGGGGTGACGCGCACCGTCGTGCGGCGGTACGTGGCCGCGTTGTCGACACGCGACTACGCCCGCCGCAGCATCGCCCGCAAGGCGGCGTCGTTGCGGCGGTACTTCGCCTGGGCCGTCGCGGAGGGGCTCGTCGACGCCGACCCGACGGCCGGGCTGCAGGTGAAGGGCGGCGACGGTCGCCTACCCCGCGTCCTCGACCGGCGCGAACTCGACCACCTGCTCGACGGTCCGGCCGCCACCGACGAACCCGAGTGGCGGCGCCGTCGCGACGACGCCGTGCTCGAGATCCTCTATGGCGCGGGCGTCCGAGTGTCCGAGCTCACGTCGCTGCAGCTCGATCAGCTCCACGTCGACGACGGCTATCTGACGGTCTGGGGCAAGGGCAGCAAGGAACGCCGGGTCCCGCTGGGGGAACCCGCCGCGGCCGCGCTGCGCGCGTGGTTGGCCATCCGGTCCGAGGCGGCCCCGCCCGAAGCCGGTGGCTCGGTCTTCGTGAACGAGCGGGGCAAGCCGTTGACGCCGCGCGACGCCCGCCGGATCCTCGACCGTCGGGCCCTGTCGCCGACCCATCCGCACGCGCTGCGGCACACCTTCGCCACGCACCTCCTCGACGGTGGTGCCGACCTGCGTGCCGTGCAGGAGTTGCTCGGCCATGCCGACGTGGCGACGACCCAGCGTTACACTCACGTCAGCCGCGAGCGATTGCGAGCGGCCTACATGGAGACCCACCCGCGCGCATGAGCATCGTTCCCGACGACCCCGACCTGGCGATGCACTGGACGCGGTGGCTCAACCGCAAGAACCGTGCGTCACGCGATCACCTCATCGTCCACTACTCGCCGCTGGTGAAGTTCGTCGCCGGTCGTGTCGGTGCCGGCCTGCCGAACAGCGTCGATCCCGGCGACCTCGTCAGCTCGGGTGTGTTCGGGCTGATCGACGCGATCGATCGCTTCGACCCCGAGCGCGGCGTCAAGTTCGAGACCTTCGCCGCACCCCGCATCCGGGGTGCGATCTACGACGGTCTGCGACAGCTCGACTGGGTCCCCCGATCGGTCCGGAGCCGGGCCCGCGAGGTCGAGCGTGCGATCGCCCAGCTCGAGCACGAGCACGGCCGCTCGCCCACCGACACCGAGCTCGCCAAGCAGCTGCGTGTGAGTGAAGAGGAGCTCGCTCGGTGGCTCGCATCGATCGCGGCCACGACCGTCGGTCCGCTCGACCGTGCGGTTGCCGCCGGGTACGAGCCCGAGTCCGTCGACTCGGCCGGGATGGAGCATCCCGTCGCCGCGATCGAAGATCGCGAGCTGCGCGGCGTGATGCACCGCGAGATCAGCAAGCTGCCCGACCGCGAGAAGCTCGTGCTGTCGCTGTACTACGACGAGGGCCTGACCCTCGCCGAGATCGGGCAGGTCCTCGGTGTCACCGAGAGCCGTGTTTCCCAGATCCACACCAAGTCGGTGCTGCACCTGCGTTCGCGCATGACGGCCGCCGGCGTCGGCTGAGCCCGACCCTCGGCGCATCGCGCCCGCTCGGTCGATCACGACCCGTCACCCGTGCCGCACTCGCGGCCCGACCAGGAGGGTCCGTGATCCGTCCACGCATCATCACTCGTCCGGCGGCGCGCCTCGTCGCCGCATTGATCACATCGTGCCTGCTCAGCGGCATCGTGCCCGCGTCGTCGGTCGTCGCCGCCTGCTGGCTCGCCCCGGTCGACGCCCCGATCTCCGATCCGTATCGT
>JAUHYJ010000572.1 GCA_030425785.1 Acidimicrobiia bacterium
CCGGGCCGACACCGACTTGTCGAAGACCGGCGGCATGATGAACTGCTCGTCGAGGTCGTCGTCGGAGATCGACTCGGCGATCGCCTTCGCCGCCGCGATCTTCATGTTCTCGGTGATGCTCTTGGCACGGGCGTCGAGCGCACCACGGAAGATGCCCGGGAACGCGAGCACGTTGTTGATCTGGTTCGGATAGTCGCTGCGGCCGGTCCCCAGCACGCGCACGAGCCCGTCGGCGAGCTCGGGGCGGATCTCGGGGTCGGGGTTCGCCATCGCGAACACGACCGGATCGTCGGCCATGTGGCGGATGTCGTCCTGGGTCAGGATGTCGGGGGCGCTCACCCCGATGAACACGTCGGCGCCGTGCATCACGTCGCTCAACGACCCCTGCTTGCACTGGCGGTTCGTGTTCTCGGCGAACCACTGCTTCCACGGGTTGAGGCCGGAACGCCCGTCGTACACGGCGCCGACCGAGTCGACGCCGACGATGTCGGTGGCGCCGGCGCCGAGGAGGATCTTGCCGATCGCCACGCCCGCCGCGCCGACCCCGGAGATGACGATCGACAGGTCGGCGAGCTGCTTGCCGGTGATGCGGAGCGCGTTCTCGAGCGCCGCGAGGGTCACGACCGCGGTGCCGTGCTGGTCGTCGTGGAACACCGGGATGTCGAGCAGGTCCTTGAGCGCTTCTTCGACCTGGAACGCACCCGGCGCCGCGATGTCCTCGAGGTTGATGCCGCCGAACGTGGGCGCGAGCCGGACGACGGTCTCGATGATCTCCTCGGGCGACGACACGTCGAGGCAGATCGGGAACGCGTCGACCCCGGCGAACTCCTTGAAGAGCAGCGCCTTGCCCTCCATGACCGGCATCGCGCCCTTGGGGCCGATGTCGCCGAGGCCGAGCACGGCGGTGCCGTCGGAGACGATGGCCACGGTGTTCTTCCGGATCGTGTACTCGTCGGCCAGTGACTCGTCGGCGGCGATCGCGTTGCAGACGCGGGCCACGCCCGGCGTGTACATCATCGACAGGTCTTCCTGGTCGCCGACGGGATACAGCGACAGGACCTCGATCTTGCCGCCCTCGTGCTTGCGGAACGTGCGGTCCCACCAGTCACGCAGTTCGACGCCGGGTGTCGCCTGGACGGCGGCCACGACCTCGGCCTGGTGCTCGACCGACGAGCAGTTCACGACCATGTCGCGGTCGAGCAGCTTGCCCTTCGCCACGAACGAGTCGACGGCGAAGATGTTGCCGCCGGCCTCGCCGATCGCGGTGGCGAGCCGCCCGAGCACACCCGGGACGTTGTCGAGCGTCACCTGGAGGTGGATCGAGTACTGGGTGGCGGGAGGACGAGACATGGCAGGAGGGTAGCGAGCCTCCCGACACGGCCCCCAACGAGGTGGCGTGTCAGGCGGGCGTCGCGGTCGGCGGCGCGTCACCCGACCATGTCGCGGGCCGCGGGAAGAAGCGGTCGCTGCCCGGCGGTGCGCGGAAGGGGCGCCACTGGTCGACGGGTTGGGCGAGGCGGTCACCGATCGCATAGATCGCGGCCGGGTTGAACCCGAGGCCCGAGTGGCTGCCGTACACCTCGATGTTCTCGCGCCGATCACCGCTCGACTCGAGGCACTGCCACCACCGCACGACGCCGTCCGTGCGCGTGTAGATCGACGTCGCCGGTACCGCGAGCTCGCCGGCGTCGTGCCCGGGGAGGTGCTGGTCGACGAGTTGGACGTGGCGCGGGCTGAGCCGCTGGTACAGGCCCGAGACCGCGCTGCGGTCGGTCTCGGTGATCCGGAACGGGCTGCCGAGCGTGATGACCTGTCGGACCAGGTCGGGGAACCGACGCGCGAGGCGGCGGGCGTAGATGCCCCCGAGGCTCCACCCGACGAGGCTCACGGGTGCGCCGTGGCGGTCGTGCAGGGCGTGCAACCGATCGATCAACCCGTCGACGACCTGCTGGGTGGGCCCGAGGTTGCGACCGAGCTCCCAGCCGTGGACCCAATACCCCTGGCCGCGCAGGATGTAGCGCAGCGGAGCCGTGGACGGATCGTCGGCGAGGAACCCGGGCAGGATCAGGACCGGGTGGTTGTCGCCACGCCCGATCACCCGCAACCACGGGGCGGCGGCGGCCACGGCGCCGAACTCGAACAGCGCCCGCGACTCGAGCAGTCGGAGCCACGTCGATGGTGGCGCCGAGGACGACGTCGAGGTCGGCGCCGAGGCGGTCGTGCCGATGGTGCGGGTCACGACGCCAGCGTACGTCGGAGGCGGCCGGCGACGAGGGTCCGGGACGCGCGCCGTACGATCGGGGGGCATGGACGCCAACGGCTGGGACGCCCGCTACCGATCGACCGACCTCGTCTGGTCGGCCGGACCGAACGCCTTCGTCGCCGAGCTGTGTGCCGACCTGCCGGCCGGCCGCTCGATCGACCTCGCCGCCGGCGAGGGCCGCAACGCGCTGTGGCTGGCCGAGCGCGGCTGGACGTCGACCGCGGTCGACTTCTCGCCGGTCGCGATCGACAAGGCGTTGGCGATCGCCGAGCGGCGCGGTGTGACGATCGAGGGCGTCGTCGCCGATCTCGACGACTACGTCCCGACGCCGGCCGGCTACGACCTCGTGCTCGTCGCCTACCTGCAGCTGCCCGACGACCGGCTGGCGCCCATCCTTCGGCGAGCGGCCGCCGCGGTCGCGCCGGGCGGCACGTTCCTGCTCGTGAACCACGACGCCGAGAACCTCGAGCACGGGTACGGCGGCCCCCAGGACGCTGCCGTGCTCACGACGCCCGACCAGGTGGTCGCATCGCTCGGCGACGGTTTCACGGTCGAGCGGGCCGAGGTCGCGAAGCGAGTGGTGTCGACCGACGACGGCGAACGCGCGGCCCTCGACACGCTGGTGCTGGCGCGTCGGTTCGGCTGACGTCGTTTGGTCGGTTCGGGTGACGGTGTCGGCTGGCGACGGCGAACGCGCGGTCCTCGACACGCTGGT
>JAUHYJ010000573.1 GCA_030425785.1 Acidimicrobiia bacterium
GGCCGCCGGATCCTCCTCGTGCGAGAACAGCCCGACGCCGGGGATCTCGGTCAGTGTGGCGTTCGGGAAGTCGCCGACCATCTGGCGAGCCGCCGCGACCGGGAAGAACGGGTCCTGGTCGCCCCAGACGAGTGCCACCGGGACCTCGATGTGCGCCTGGAGCTCGGCGAGCCGCTCGACGTGGTCGAAGCGGAAGCTCGACAGGAGCCGCCCTGCGGCAGCGCGGAGCTGGGGGTCCTCGTGCAACGGCGTCAGGAAGAACTCGTCGAACTCGCCGTCGAGCAGCGACCGGTCGGCGACGGCGTCGCCGAACACGAACTTGTTCCGCCGCAGGCGTGGCCGACCCGCGAGCCACCCGAGCACCCGGGCGAAGCCCGGCACGTGCCGGATCGAGACGAACATCCTGAAGCGCCAACCGACGCCACCTGAGGGCTCGGTGTCGATGAGGCCGAGCCCGCGCAGGCGCGCGTCGCCGGCGACCGCGTGACGGGCGATCATGCCGCCGCTGTCGTGGCCGACCACGGAGATCGAGTCGACGCCCAACCAGTCGATCACCCGGCGCACCGAGTCGATGTGGCGCTCGATCGACAACTCGGTTCGCTCGTCGAACCGGCTCGAGCCGGCGCCGAGGAGATCGACGACGTGGCAGGTGACGTGCTCGGCGAGGTGGGGGAGCAGGCACCGGAACGTCGCCCCGCTCACGGGCCAGCCGTGGACGAACAGCACGTCGGGCCCGGTGCCGACACGCCGGTAGGCGATCGCGCCGTCGCCGAGGTCGATGAACTCGTCGGGGTCGCGGCGGAACAGGTCGCTGGCGTCGGCGGCAGTGATGGACATGTCCCCACGGTGACGCATCGAGGTCATCGTGTCGATGACCTGCGAGGTCATGGCCGGACGCGACACGACCGCCCCACGAGGAGCCGGGCTCCTCGCGGGGCGGTCGCGGTCAGATCAACCGGCGTCGCCGTCGATCAGTCGAGGTCGAAGCGGTCGTTGTTCATGACCTGGACCCAACCGTCGACGAAGTGCTGCAGGAACAGCTCGTCGCCGCCGTTGGCCGCGAACTCCTCGACGATCGCCCGGAGCTGGCTGTTCGAGCCGAACACGAGGTCGACCCGGGAAGCGCTCCAGCCCATGTCGCCGGTCACTCGGTGCCGGGCCTCGAACGTGTCCTCGCCCTCGCCGACGGCCTCCCACTTCATCTCCATGCTGAGGAGGTTGCGGAAGAAGTCGTTCGTCAGCTGGCCCTTGCGGTCGGTGAAGACACCGGCGTCGCCCTCGACGTTGGCGCCGAGCACACGCAGGCCACCGACCAACGCGGTCATCTGCGGCGCCGAGAGGTTGAGCATGAACGCCTTGTCGACGAGGAGGTGCTCGATCGGCGCGTCGCCGACCTTGCCCACGTAGTTCCGGAACCCGTCGGCCTTCGGCTCGAGGTACTGGAACGAATCGACATCGGTCATGTCCTGGGTCGCGTCGGTGCGCCCCGGTGCGAACGGCACGCTGATGTCGTAGCCGGCATCCTTGGCGGCCGACTCGACGGCGGCGGTACCGCCGAGCACGATCAGGTCCGCGAGCGACACCTGTGCGCCGCCCTTCGCGTTGAACGAGCTCTGGATCTCCTCGAGCTTGCTGACGACCTCGCCGACGCCCGAGCGGACGTTGATGTCCCAGCCGGCCTGCGGTTCGAGGCGGATCCGGGCGCCGTTGGCGCCGCCGCGGTAGTCGGTGCAGCGGTACGTCGACGCCGAGGCCCACGCCGTCGAGACGAGCTGTGCGGTGGTGAGGCCGGACCCGAGGATCGTCTCCTTGAGCTCGGCGATCTCGGCGTCGCCGATGACGGCACCTTCGTGATCGGGCACGTTGTCCTGCCAGACCAGGTCCTCGTCGGGGACCTGGGGACCGATGTAGCGGCGGGCCGGGCCCATGTCGCGGTGCAGCAGCTTGAACCACGCACGCGCGAACGCGTCGGCGAGCTGATCGGGGTTCTCGTAGTAACGCTTCGAGATCTCGAGGTACGCCGGGTCGGTGATCATCGCCATGTCGGCGGTCGACATCGTCGGCTTGGTCTCGGGTGCGCCCTCGGCGACCGGCGGGACCATGAAGCCGGGCTTGACCTCCTTCGGCTGCCACTGGTTGGCGCCGGCCGGGGACTTGACGAGCTCCCACTCGTGCTCGAACAGCGTCTCGAGGTACTTGTTGTCCCACTGCGTCGGCGTCGGGGTCCAGGCGCCCTCGAGGCCCGACGTGACGGTGAACTCACCGAGGCCGGGCTCGTTCGGGTTGGCCCAGCCGAAGCCCTGTGCGGCCAGGTCGGCCCCCTCGGGCTCGGCGCCGACCAGGTCGGCGTCGCCGTTGCCGTGCATCTTGCCGAAGGTGTGGCCACCGACGGTGAGGGCAACGGTCTCCTCGTCGTTCATCGCCATGCGGGCGAACGTCTGGCGGATGTCGTGCGCGGACTTGAGGGCGTCGGGCACGCCGTTCGGGCCCTCCGGGTTGACGTAGATGAGACCCATCTGGACGGCAGCGAGCGAGCCGAGCAGCTCGCGGTCGCCCGTCTCGAAGGTGCCGCTGTAGCGCTCGTCCTGCGTGCCGAGCCACTCGTCCTCGGGACCCCAGTAGATGTCGTCCTCGGGTGCCCACGTGTCGGCGCGGCCGAACGCGAACCCGAAGGTGCGAAAGCCCATGGTCTCGAGGGCGCGGTTGCCGGCGAAGACGAACAGGTCGGCCCACGAGATGGCCTTGCCGTACTTCTCCTTGATCGGCAGGAGCAGGCGGCGGGCCTTGTCGAGGTTGCCGTTGTCGGGCCACGAGTTGAGCGGGGCGTAGCGCTGAGCGCCGGTGCCGGCGCCGCCACGGCCGTCGTGGACGCGGTAGGTGCCGGCGGCGTGCCACGCCATCCGGATCATGAGGCCGCCGTAGTGACCCCAGTCGGCCGGCCACCAGTCCTTCGAGTCGGTCATGAGCGCGT
>JAUHYJ010000574.1 GCA_030425785.1 Acidimicrobiia bacterium
ACGTCATGGAGTCGGCACGCGCGGCCGAAGCTGCGGGACGACACATCGTCCACATGGAGGTCGGACAGCCCGGCACCCCGGCGCCGCAGGGTGCCCGCGACGCACTCGTGGCCGCGATGGCCGACGGCGACGCGCTCGGCTACACGGTGGCGCTCGGTCTGCCCGCCCTGCGCGAACGGATCGCCCGGCACTACGGCGAGCGCTACGACGTCGACCTCGACCCGCAGCGGGTGGTCGTCACCGCAGGCTCGTCGGGTGCATTCGTGCTCGCCTTCACGGCGCTGTTCGACGCGGGCGCTCGGGTCGGCATCGGCGCCCCGGGCTACCCCTCGTATCGCCAGATCCTGCGATCGCTCGACCTCGTAGCCGTCGACATCCCGACGGCGCCGGCACATCGGTACCAGCCGACGGAGGGCGACGTGCACGCCCACGACCTCGACGGGCTGCTGGTGGCCTCACCGGCCAACCCGACCGGGACGATGCTCGACCGCGAGGCGCTCGCCGCACTCGTCGGCGCCTGCGCCGAGGCGGGCACGGCGTTCGTGTCCGACGAGATCTACCACGGCATCGAGTACGACCGACCGGCCGTCAGCGCGTTGTCGATCACCGACGACTGCTACGTGATCAACTCGTTCTCGAAGTACTGGTCGATGACCGGGTGGCGGATCGGGTGGATGGTCGTGCCGCCCGACCACGTCCGCTCGGTCGAGCGTCTCGCGCAGAACCTGTTCATCTGCCCACCGCACGCGTCGCAGGTCGCCGCCCTGGCCGCACTCGACTGCCGGGCCGAACTCGAGGCGAACGTCGCCGTGTACGCCGAGAACCGTCGCCTGATGCTCGCCGGGCTGCCGGCAGCGGGGTTCGGCGACCTGGCACCACCGGACGGGGCGTTCTACGTGTACGCCGACGTCGGAGCGCACACCGACGATTCACTCGCGTTCGCTCGCGAGATCCTCGATGTCGCCGGCGTCGCGGTGACGCCGGGGCTCGACTTCGACCCCGGACGTGGCGCGACGACCCTGCGGTTCTCCTACGCGCGCTCGACCGCCGACATCGAGGCAGGCCTGCGCCGTCTGAGCGAGTTCATGGCCGGTCGCTGAACGTCAGGCGTCGAACCACGGCTCGACCGCGACGCCGAGCCCGTCGGCGATGCGATTGACGTAGGCGTAGTACGCGACGACCTCGGCGATGTCGAGCACGTCGCGATCACTGAATCCGGCCGCTCGGAGCGCGTCGACGTCGGCACGCTCCATCTCACCGGGGCGATGCGTCAACTTCACCGCGTACCTCAGCATCGCCTCCCGACCGGGCGACAGCCCGGCGGTGGTCCAGTCGTGTTCGACGCGCTCGAGCAGGTCGTCGTCGCGGAGCAGCCGACGCAGACCGCGCCGGTGGTGCTCGATTCAATAGTGGCAGTGGTTCTCGAGGCTGACGACGAGGGCGATCAGCTCCCGTTCGACCTTGCGCAGCGTCGCCGTGCCCGCCATCGCCGATGCGTACACGGCCTGGTGCGCCGCCATCGCCCGTGGGTTGAGCGAATGGATCGCCATGATGTGGTCGACCCGACCGTTGTCCCGATCGACGACGGCGGCGTGCAGCTCCGCGAGTTCGCCGTCCCACTCGTCGTCGGGCACCGTCTCGATCCACGCCGCCCCGATCCATGTCATGGCGCCACGGTACGCAACACTGCAGGGCGAGTCGAGCAACGGAGGCCGAGATGGCGATCGATCTGTACGAGGCGATGAGCACGCTGCGAGCGGTGCGCAAGCTGCGCACCGACCCGATCCCCGACGACGTCCTCGAGCGCGTCCTGCAGGCGGCGTGCTGGGCCCCGACGGGCGGCAACCAGCAACCGTGGAAGGTCGTCGTCGTCACCGACGCCGACCGCAAGGCTGCCTTGCAGGCGATCTACCGGCCGGAGTGGCAGAAGTACGCCGCGACGTTCCTCGAACGGATGGAGGGCCAGCCCGACGAGGTGCTCGCGCCATGGAAACGGGTGATGTCCGCCGGTGACCACCTCGCCGACCACCTGCACCAGGCACCGGCGATCCTGGTCTTCTGCGCCAACCCGGCGGCGATGGCGATCACCGACGCGAAGCTCGACCGAGTCAGCCTGGTGGGCGGGGGGTCGGTGTATCCGGCGGTACAGAACGCGATGCTCGCCTGCGTCGCCGAGGGGCTCGGTTGCACGCTCACGACGCTGCACTGCAAGCGCGAGCCCGAGGTGAAGGCCGTGCTCGACATCCCCGATGCGTGGGCGACCGCCGCGATGGTGCCGATCGGCTACCCGGTGGGTCGCGGCCATGGGCCGATCACGCGCAAGGGACCGGATCGGATGGCCGCCCGCGACGTCTTCGACGGCACCTGGCCGTGACGGACAGCGCCCCTCAGTCGGCGATCGCTTGGTGGACGACCGCCCGGAACGTGCGGTCGGGGGTCTCGGGGCCGGTCATGTACTGCGACATGAACACGCCGACGAGCTCCTCGACCGGGTCGACCCAGTAGTAGGTCTTGGCGGCGCCCGCCCAACCGAACTCGCCGACCGAACCGGGCCCGGCACTCGCGGCGACATCGAGCATGACCCGCGAGCCGAGCCCGAAGCCCATGCCGGGCGTCGGCATCCCCATGATCTCCCACGGCAGCATCGAGGGCGTGAGCCGGTTGCCGTGCATCAGCTCGAGGGTCTTGCGGCCGATGATGCGCTCACCGTCGAGGTGGCCGCCGTTGGCGAGCATCTGGGCGAATCGGAAGTAGTCGTCGATCGTCGAGAAGAGGCCGAGCCCGCCGCGCACGAAGACATCCGGCGTCGAGGTCGGATACGTCGCCGACACGTCGATCCGCTCGTTGAAGCCGGCCAGCGCGGCCTCGACGAGGTTGCCGGCGTGGTAGCCCTCGCCGACGAGGTCGGGGAGCCCGTACATCGCGGCAAGCCGATCAAGCCGGTCGTCGGGGACGCCGAACGCCGTA
>JAUHYJ010000575.1 GCA_030425785.1 Acidimicrobiia bacterium
TGATCACCGGCCGGGTCGGCGAGGGATGGTTGATGGAGACACGGCGATGGGCTCTGTTCTCGTGGGCGTTCCTGACGCTCGGGATCCTGCTCGGCGGCTGGTGGAGCTACGAGGTGCTCGGCTGGGGCGGCGTGTGGGCGTGGGACCCGGTCGAGAACGCCTCGTTCCTCCCGTGGCTCACCGGCACGGCGTACATCCACTCCGTGCTGGTGCAACAGCGCCGGGGCATGCTGCGCGTCTGGAACCTGAGCCTGTTGGTCGCCACGTTCGCGCTCACCATCTTCGGCACGTTCATCACGCGTTCCGGCGTGATCAACAGCGTGCACGCCTTCGGCGACGGACCGGTCGGCGGCTACCTGCTGGCGTTCTTCGGGCTGATCCTGGTCGTGTCGCTCGGGCTGATCGCCTGGCGCGGCGACCGGTTGCGGTCGCCCGGCGTGATCGACTCGCCGGTCTCGCGCGAGGGTGCGTTCCTCGCCAACAACGTGATCTTCACAGTGTTCGCGTTCATCGTGCTGCTCGGCACCGTCTTCCCGCTCGTCGTCGAGGCACTCGACGACCGACGGACGGTCGTCGGAGCGCCCTACTTCGACCGGCTCTCGATGCCGATCGGCATCACACTGCTGTTCCTCATGGCCGTGGCGCCGGTGCTGCCCTGGCGCAAGGCGTCGCAGGAGCTGCTGCGCGAACGCCTGTTCTGGCCGGCGTGGACGGGTGTCGGCGTGCTCGCACTCGCGATCGTCGTCGGCGCCGACGGGTTCTGGCCGCTGCTCGCGTTCGCGCTGGCGGGGTTCGCCGCGGGTGCCGCTTTGCGCCAGATCGTCCTCGCGACCCGTCGGCAGGGCTGGCGTGGGCTGGTCGGTCGGGCGAACGGCGGGATGATCGTGCACCTCGGCGTGATCCTGGTCGCGGTCGGGCTGGTCGCGTCGAACGCCTACACCAGTTCGACCGACCTGACGCTGACGCAGGGTGAGCCGGTCGAGTGGAGCGGCCACACCTTCGAGCTGGTCGACGTGACCGCCGAGACCGACGCCCGCGCCGATGTCGTCCGCGCGAACGTCCTGGTCGACGGCGAGATGTACGGACCGGCGTCGACCACCTACTTGCAGATGGGCGTCCCGATCGACACGCCGAGCGTCAAGATCGGCCTCACCCACGACATCTATCTCACGCTCGACCCGCAGCGCACTCCGCAGGTCACCGACCAGGTCGTGAACATCGAGGCGTTCCGCAAGCCACTCATCATCTGGCTCTGGATCGGTGGGTTGATGATGGCGGTCGGCACGCTGTTCGCGGCGTTCCCCGGCCGTCGCCGCAACCCGCTCGACCCGGTCTCGGCGCCGGTGTCGTCGGACGCTGCCGCGGCACCGCCGCCCGAACCGACGACGGTGGGTGTGGTCGACGTGACCGGGCCCGACCTCGGCGACGAGCCCTCCGACGAGCCCACCGACGACGGAGTCGCCCGTGTCTGACGTCGCAGCACCCGACGCACCCGCTGCCGACGACGCCACGCCGCCGGGTGGCGGGCGGCGGATCGCACCGCTCGTCGTGGGCGCGGTCGCCGTGCTGTTGGCCGGCCTGTTCGCGCTGCTGCTGCTCGCCGACCCCGGCAGCGACAACGCATCCGCGGACTCGTCGTTGCTCGGCCAACCGGCGCCCGACGTCCGTGCGGTGAGCGCCGACGGGACACCGTTCGTCCTGTCGCACCGCAAGGGCTCGTGGGTGGTCCTCAACTTCTTCACGCACAACTGCGTTCCCTGCATCCGCGAGCATCCCGAGCTGATCGAGTTCGTCGACCAGCAGCGGGCGCTCGGTGCCGAGGGAGCCGAGTTCTACTCGGTCGTACGCGACTCGACCCGCGAGCAGGTCGACGAGTTCTTCGCCGAGCGCGGTGGCGACTGGCCGGTCGTCTACGACGACGAGTACGAGTTCGTCAACGGCTTCGGCGTCGCGCTCGTCCCCGAGACCTGGATCATCGACCCGAACGGCATCGTGCGCAGCCGGTTCATCTCCGAGGTCGAAGCCGACCCGCTGTCGGCGCTGATCCAGTCGATGCGCGAGGCGGCGGCGTGAGCGCCCGTTCGGTGAACCGGTCCCTCAAGGGGTGGCCGGCGTGGATCGTGCTCGTCCTCGCGGTGGTCGGCCTGCTCGCCTTCGGCGCGACCCGTGACACCGGACCACGCACGCCCGACGAGCGCATCGAGTCGATCGCCAAGCGGCTCGCGTGCCCCGTCTGCAACGGCGAGAGCGTCTACGAATCACGCAATCCGGCCTCGAACCAGATCCGCGCGGCGATCAAGCAGGCGGTCGCGGACGGTGATCAGACCGACGACGAGATCATCGCCGAGATCGCCGTTGCGTACCAGGGCGAGGAACTGCTCGTTCCCACCGCATCGGGTGTCGAGGCGCTGGCGTGGGCGCTGCCGGCGACCGCGTTCGCGATCGCGGTCGTCGGGCTGACCGTCGCGTTCCGGCGCTGGCGTGCCGCATCGGCGGCGCTCGGTCGGGCCACCGACGACGACTACGAACTCGTCGCGTCGGCGATGGCCCAGCGGAGCGACGACGACCTCGATCGCGGTGAGTAGCCGAACAACGATGAACCCTGATCAGCTCGCCGGGCTCGAAGAGGAGCGCCGCTTCCTGCTGCGGTCACTCGCCGACCTCGAGCGCGAGTTCGAGGCGGGCGACGTCGACGAGGTCGACTACCGCGAGCTGCGCGACGGCTACACCGTGCGCGCCGCAGCGACCCTCCGTGCGATCGAGAACGGCCGCGCGTCGCTGCCGACGCGGACGTCGGTGAACTGGCCCCGCCGCGTCGGGGTCGGAGCTGTCGTCGTCGCGCTGGTCGCCGTGATCTGGTGGGCGCTCGCGGCGTCGACCGCACAGCGCCTGCCCGGCCAGGTCGCCACCGGCGTCGATCCCCGCGACGACCGCAGCCAGCTCGTCGCCGAGGCGCGTGCGGCG